>JABUEW010000127.1 GCA_013314855.1 Bacillota bacterium
TAGCGGGGGCTGTAGCGGATTCTCACCGCTTTCACTTTTAAACCGAAACGGTACCACAGCCTGCTGTATTCAAAGTTTTTTATGCTTTTATACTACCATTTTATCGGGGATTTTGCAAGTTGATCCTGATTTTTTTTAATCTCCTTAGCCCCATAATCAATACAGCATGGATTGCAATATTTACTTCCCGGTTATTTGCCTTCGTGCCCTTTCATATTCCTTTGTCCCTGGATTTACCTGTTTCATGGAAACAACAGTAGAAATAACCTCTATATCTGCAGATATAACGATTTTCAAGCCCAACACCTCACGTTTGAACCCAATCTAAAAAAAACAAAAAAGGAACTCCTTTATCAATTTTAATCCTTGCCATTCCACCTGTTTAAACATGAAAATTCCAGTAGCCATCAATCCCTTTGCCACCAGGTGCGACAAAATCACCCGTATGCATCCTCCATGGGTTGCTATCAAAAACGCCCCTTTTTGTCGTTTTTTTATTATAGTATCTATCCATCTTGAAACCCTCTGGTAAAATTCAGAACCCTTCTCACCTTTTGGGATTTTAAGGTTTTTCCAGTCCTCTTCCCACTTTTTTGCTTCCAAAGGATATTTTTTTGATTTCTTCATAACCCATACCCTCCCACACACCAAAGTTGAATTCTTTTAACTCATCAACCTTAAAGATGGGAAGGTTGTGGTAAATACTTATCATCCTGATGGCAAAGTCAAATATTAATTAGCAGTGGAATCAACACTTGTAACCTTCTACAATAACCAGTAGCAGTCTAAATTATTTAAGTTTTTATTTTTACAAAGCTAAAAATTCAAATAAATAATGTACATCCTTGGTCTTTAAATTCTTGTATTTTTACTCTCAAGTCTTCTTCAGTACAGGAAAGGTATTCTGCTAGGCAACGTATACACAATTGTTTCTTTACATTGCACCCCAGTAGTTTCTTGTTAAGGGCTACAACATCTTTTCCTAGTTGAACATTACAAAAACTACAATAATTATTTTTAGCCATTAGTAACACCCCAATATGATTGGTAAATTATTTAATAAGTTTGCATGAAATATCTGGAATATTTTTTCCACTAAACTCACTGTCAATAATCCCTAGTTGCTTCTTAATAATCCCACGCATAGACATAGCAGGATTAAGGCAATATTCAGCAAATTCTTCTATATTAATATCCTTCACATCTTTTACATTAGGGAAAAACAATTTTAGAAAACCTGTACACATTCTTTTTATAGCTTCAGTATCCCTAGTATCAGCACCTTTAGGAACTTTTAATAACTCATCAATCACTCCACGGTATACAATCTCATCCCTAAGAAGATGCATTATCTCTGAAAAATATTCCACATTAAGTGCCCATCCATTAGCCTTCATATTTTCCCTCATTCGAGGTATTTCCCAGCCTTTTATAAAACCGTGGAAGCGGTCAAGCAAAGCGGATTCGTGAAATATCTGTGGCAGTTGTTGAAACATATTTGCCTCAACATTCATAAGACTTTCATCAATATTTCCCAGCAGCACAAACCCAGCTTCTCCGGTACCTTTATAATCTCCAACTCTAAATTCTCCGCTCTCCAGATACCCCTTTAAAGCACCTTGAATTTCCTCTCGATTGGGGAAATTAATGCTTTGAATCTCATCTAATGCCACATAGTCATAATGGCTGATTAAACCATTGGTCTTCTTACTAACATCATAAAACAATCTTGCACGTGTAATGCTTCCACCACTAACCAGCCAACCATATTTGCTTATTTGAGAAAACAAATAAGATTTGCCCGTACCTTTTGGTGCCAATTCAATAAGGTTTATTCGCTTTTCTACAAAAGGTAAAAGACGGCTTAACATTGTAGTTTTTTGTGTCTTGTTTAGAAATCCGGCCGGGTTATAGTCTATTGAAGCCAGCAAAACGTCCACCCATTCTTCAGTTGTAAAATATTTCCTGGCTTCTTGAAAATATTCCAGCTCTACTTGATAGGGACAGAAGGGTCTGAAATCCACCATGTGTATTCTACTTTTATTAGCATCAATAATAAAACAAGCAAGTTCAATAATACCCCAAGTCTCAGTAGGACCTAATAGATAATTCTTGTAATTATCTAAAACTTCCTTTTCTACCACTGCTTCTCTCTTACGCTGGGGAAATCCAAAATCAGGCAAAGAAAACAAAGCCTCTCTTGTACTGATATCTATTTCCACCCTAACCTTTGCTAAAAATCTTACATTCAGTCCCTCGTGGGTCATAGTATGTTTTAGCTGCTCCCACTGCTCTTTTTTTGGGATTATTTTCTTTACATACTGACTGACTTCCTCTTTATCAAAATATCCATCTTCATCGGCAAATTTCATAACCAACCAGTCTCTGAGAAATGACGGCAGAGTGAGCGCAGAAAAAAATTTGCTTTGATTGGGTGATTTAAATACTAACATATCTCTAAAATACTCTTTTAACTTTTCTTGCATGAGTTACACCTCACAGCCCCATATCATTAATAGTTATGCCTTTTGTCAGCTCAAATGTTACTTTTCCAATGTTTTTATTATCAGCCCATAACGTGCCCCTGTACTGACCAGGTTTTAAATTTCTTAAAGTTATTTCCCATTTATTATCTTTGTACCTAGCTTCAAACCTGACGCTCCTAATTACTAGAGACAATTTTTCAACACGATCGCTTAATGTTAGATTGAGCACCGCTTCATTCTTCGCATTTAACCTTATTGTTGATGAATGTAAACTAAAAGTAATAACTCTGTTCTCTTCATTCTTCTTCTTAATAATTATCACAGGTACTAATATTTCTTCCAACGTAGCTCCACCATGAATCTCCCCTGCAATATGACCGCCAATACTGAATCGTCCATAGGTTTTAAAAATCAATTTATTCTCCTGCTCAATACAATCCGTGTAGTCAGTAACATTAAGAGTGCCATCATTTATACAATAGCGCCCGTACTTTTCTACCTTTATTCTTTCTGGCAAAGGAGTACTTTTTTGCTTGCTTATAGCTGCTAGACGGCTTGTACCATGGTCAGATGTAATAACTACGGAAGGATATGAATTCAATAAATTCACAGCATTTCTTATTATTTCTCTAATATGTCTGAACTCTTCTATAATATATTCGGGATAGCTGCATGCATAATTGTGTACGGCGCTGTCAAAATCTTTGTATATTCTGTAATTATCTGTACCTTCCCATCCTTTGTTGTACTCGGTAATTGTAGGTAAATTGGCACGAGCAATTTTATATTCATAATTGATATCAGGAAATTCATTACTTAAAATACCGTCTATAAGGCCTAACCATTCAGCCCCCATTCCATCCACCCAGTATACCATTCGCTGCTCACCAATCTCTTCAAGCAGTGAATTCCGTGGATGGTATTGCCAAAATATTTCATTATCTGCAACATCTTGCATCAAATTATGTATTATATCATTTACCATATCTGTTAGTTTTGCCCTTGTGTAATTATAAAAATATGTGTAGACAGTCGAGCTATTGTAGTCAGCAGTACACATATAATAGGCAAGTTCAGGGTAAACTACCGAAAGGTAATCATACCACTTTTCCTCATCTATGTTGTTGATTAGCAGTTCTTTTATAATTTCAATTGCTTTATATTTTTCCTCCTTAGTTATACAAGAAAAACATTTTAACTTTTGGATGTTATCGTCAATTGAATTGAATTTCTCCCAAAAGGTATTTGGAATACTATATATCCCAATATATTCAAGGAACTGCTTCCTTTCCTCAATTATAGCTTTTTCCGCCTCAGGGCCTTTTTCATTGATATCAAACACGCCATTAATAATGTTTTCTTTAAAAGAAGTATAATTATTACTGTTCCTCATCACATATTCCATATACCCATCAGGCTGTTCTATCTTACACCACACCCAGGCTAACCACTTTTGGTTTTCATCATATTCCTTCCAGTTTGCAAAAAGACTTTTAACGTTAAAACCAGCTAGATTAAAGACCCTCAAAAACAAGTTATTTAAATGCTCTCCTCTATTTGCTTGTGAGAGCAGCCAACCCCATTGTTCATCTTTCCCCCATTCCATCTTCAGTTCATCGCATCCGACAATATGATTCTTTAGCAATCCAAAATTACTATTGCATATTCTAATACAATAATCACCAGCTGTTTCTTTAAATGCCTGTGCAAATCCTGTAATAAGAAAACTGTTTTGTCTTGATGTCTTCTCCCAAATTTGCATGTACTGCTTTATGCCCCTTATCACATCTTCGCATAATATCGATGTTTCTATATTTCGGGGCATGATTTGCAAAGATACTTTCTCATCTTCTCCTGTATTCTTAATAGAAAAATACTTAGCACACTCACCTGGCATATTAAATCTGCTTACGCCCTTCATTTGTTCAAAAAATATGTTTTCAACCTCAAAAAGGGGAATATATGCCCGGCATTTTGTACCATTATTTATTCCCTCGGTCCTTTCTATCGTTGCCAGCTCTCTCAAGATAGCTCTCCTATTTTCAAAGATGCGCAAATATTCTGCTAATGGAATTACCAGCATGTTACTATATGAATGGCATTCTATTTTAGTTGTTAGGTCGTTTAAATTGGGTATAGTATCCTCACCACTGCAGCGTTCAGACAGCTTGTAAGTATAATCCGTCATGTCTTCAAGCAGTGTAACAACCTTGTGCCAATTATCCCGGCCCTTAATAAGGATAAACCGGACAGGGAATCGATCCCTATGTGCTTTATCCCTTAATAGTTCTTGCTTCAGTTCTTCTATTGTGTAAAAGGCCTTCATCCATCTCACCCCCTTTAGGGCTTATTTTTTCTTCAAGATCTTAATGCCCACCAGAGGTTCCTTTCTAATTAATTCCTTCAGGTATTCTTTTGCCTCTTGAGCAGAAAGTTCATCTATTTTCTGCAGTACCTCCTTATAGGTCTCTTGCCTATATGTCTCTGCCAAATAGTTCTGAACATGCTTGGAAATATCATCCTGCTTCAACCACCAGTCATAAATCTCTTCACCAAAATGCTTTATTATTTCACTTCTAATTGAATCCGCGTTTATATTATTTCTAACCAGATATGCATAATCCCCTGCAGCCTTATTAATAAAGGCCTCGTTTATTTTTTCGGCATCATGTAGTATAACAAAATGCTCTTTCTTCTGTTCCAATATAGCAATTGCATTCTCGATTTGTAAGTGGTCCTGTGTCTGACCATTGTTTATGACATTAAATGTATTAAGAAAAACCGAAGGGGTTATACCAGGTAGCCATAAAATTGGAACCCCTGATTTTCGACTCCATTCTCTAGGAGATGGTGTTCCGCTGATTTCCTGCCAAAGTTTCTTTAATCTCTGCATCAAGTGGTTGACCCTAAGGTTATTTAAGAGATTTTTTACAACCTGCTTGAAACGTTCTATATCATTATTAATAGCTGACTTTGGCAGTTTGTTGTAAATCTCGCTTATCTGTTCACTGGATACATTAACATCAGATATGCTTTGTAAATATTTCCCGAATATCTCTTCTAAATTGTTCAACACATTTCCAATGCCATCTCTATGTTCATCAAGCCTTAAGGCCAAGTCTCTCATGTTTATATTAGAAGAATCCAAATAGACGAAACCTATCAACAACTCTAAGGTATCTTTCACATTTCCAGCATAATCTCTAATAACAACCCAGGGTAATTTAACATTTTCAAAGATTTCTTTTATCCTGCGTAAAGCATCCTTAATACTAGTTGAAGTATATCCAATAAATTCATTCATGCTATTAAGCAAGCGATATTCATTCTCAATGGATTCAAGCACATCTTGTAAATTATCCTCTTTCCATAACCAATGGGCATCTTCAGTCATGCGATTTCTTATCTCGTCGATTATTTGGTTGAAATCTATCCCGGACTTCTCTGCAAGAATTAGTACATTGGGAGCAGTATTATCTATATAATGATTCATGCCCTTTTTAAAATTCTCCACATCGATTATTTGAGGTAATAGAGCTTTTACGCTATTCCAGGCCGATAATATTTCAGCTACTTTTTCTGCTATCTGCAGTTCGTCGGTCTCTCCTTCAGCGGAGATAAAATCACAAATAAGATTGATTACCTCATTCAACTTGCTTGTTATGTCCACATCCGCAATCTTTTGGTCGGGTAGATAATATTTAAGCGACCATAAGGGATATTTCTTTTCGGTTAGAAAACGCCTTATATTCTTTTTTATATCCCTCGGACAGCTCGCCTGCTCTTTGGTAAACTTAAAGGCATCCTGTAACGTATTGCAGAAAAACTCGTGTTCCGGTTTCATTTTAGCTATCGAGTAGTTTTCGTGGTTGCGCATCCCTTTCATAACGCTTTCTATGACGTCTGCAAGACCTTCGTGGCTCAATGGTACAGCATTGGACCCGTCATCTTTGTAGTAACCGCCATTTTCGGCATATTCTTTCATTAGAAACCCAAATAAGAAAGCGGCAACCGGCGAAGGAGCAAATCCAAAAGGCGCTTGCATAAGTTCATTCCATATATCCAATACATATACAGAATTGCTGGTTTCAATCAACTCCTTTACCTTTTGCTTCATCATGGAAACAGGGTGGGTGGGGTACAGGGCAAAGGTATTACTATCATGCCAGAAGCCTTTATTTTGTAATGATTCAACTATGTTCGAATACGGCCTCCTATAATTTTTAACACCCATACCCATCAATACCGCATCCTTTGAATAACCGAAAGGCTTATATAAGTTATCAATTTTACATACCGTTTCTGGCCCATAAGGATAAACTTGAGCACTGATTTTCTCCAGGTATTCTCTTAAGCCGCTCAGCTCAGTAAACTGGTAGTATTCCCCCCTGAAACACGCTGTCATGGTGGTTACCTCTACCTTTTTAATCCAGTTGTCAATAAACCTTTCTGCATTATCTTTATAATACCTCGCATTAGAACCATCGTTCATCTCTCGGGCATAGGCTTCCTTTGTCTTAGCGTCAAGCCAGTTCTTCCATTCTCTCTCACCAAAGGGCTGATTTACATTCACTAAGATGACACGGCTACCTTCACTTTTAATTTCTTTTATTGCTTGGTCAACCTTAACTAAGTCAGCGTCAGACTTAACTATTACAAATAGAACACCTATACTATACGGCTCCAGTTCATCTTGAAACCTGTTTATGCGTATTTTGAGGTTTTGCAGTGGTGCTGTTTTGGTAACGAATCTAATATCCAATGCACCGCTTAATTTATAAACATTCTGAAATCTTTCTCCAATAACTCCTCTTGATTCAACACACTTTTCAAAGGTATATTGGCTTTCTATTTGTCTTTGTATTTTGTCCAGCTTGTTTTTGTCGTAAGACATCATAGGAACTACAAACTCTCTGTCATTTGCACTGGAATGGACGGAATTCAGCAAATCCTTTTCGCAAAGCTCATCCAGAATATTCTTTAAATTTTGATAAATAGGTGTTCCCATAAAAATCATTTCTAGGTTTGATTGCAGCGGCTTTAATAACTTTTCTGCTCCCAATTGTCTATTTATTGCAATGAGGAGCAAAGCACACTTAAATACGCTTAATTCATCACCGGTTAACTCATTACAGTGTGAATTGTAATAATTGATAAGGGTTCGCACTTCATCGGGCAAATCTTCATTATCTGCCTTAAAGAAATAGTCCCATAAAAAATCAGCAGTAAGCCAGTGCCATCCTTCAAAAGAATGGTTCTGAATAAACCAATTGAAATTGTTTTTAATCCCCTGCTCCTGCTGGCTTGGGTCTTCCTTGAGAAATTGAAACATGGTGCGTTGATTGGAGCTAAATTGTTTGGATATTATTGACAGCAAGTAGGCAGAAAAGGGGTGGAGCGGTATGAGGTTAATCAACTCTTCTATTTTCAATCCCTCGGAGTGCTCTTTTAACCGTCGAGCACACCTCTCAACCTCATCCCAAAGGGTAACAGCTTTTGTATCCCATTCATCCTTAGCTTGAGGCTTTATTTTAATAGCATTTGCCATCAACTGATATGCAGTAACTTCTGACATCTGAAATTTTATCATTTTAAAACGGTCCTGCAGGACCCTTCTGGCATCCGAGTCAAGGTTGAATTGCTCTATGGCCCGGTGAGTTATCAGGAAGAGATAAAAAGGCATTCTGCTTGAGACATGGGCTAGTTCCTGCAGTGTTGATACTGTCCTGTTTTGCCTGAAATAATCGGTGAACTCGTCCCATATAAACACTATTGCTTTCAGATTGTTACCCTTTATAATGTCCTCGAGCCAATCTTTGATATCTTCTACACCATCAAAATAGGCAAAACCTTCCCTCTCCATTACCCGGGCTACCGTTTCTACCAATTTATAGTCGTTTTCATTTTTCAAATCGGCAATCACATGCTCATAGCTGCTATACTCTCCAAAGTCAAGACGGTATTTTTCAAAAGCTGCCTTAAAATTAAAAGTAGAGTTTTCATCTGTCAGCCTGCGGAGTATTGATTCGTAGGCAGTTCTACCGCCAAGGTATGTACAACCGCCATTCTCCAGGGCTTTTTTTACCGACTGCTGTACCTCTATTAATAGCCTTTCAGCCGTAGTTATGTTGCTGGATGAAGAACGGTAAACCACTAATATCTTTTCGCTTTCTCGGATTGATCTAAAGTGCTGATAAAGGGGTTGAATTATTGGATAGCTGTTGAAATATTCTTCTACGCTTTTGATATCGTCTTCAAGCAGATGTTTTACCACAAAGGAAGCAAAGGTCTTTCCCGTACCGTAGGCACCGCTCATCCAAATCGGCTTACAGTTTGCATTACTGGCCCGCTCTATTGATTTTATGATTTCGTTTAAAACCTCCTTCAGGGACTGATGAGGTATAAAGAACTTCCATGTAGCAGGTTCCTTCCTCCTGTCTACCTCAGCATTAAAGACAGGGATAAAATCGCTGTTGACTTCAATATAGTCTTTGTATAACGTCATGGCGACCCCCTTCCTCAATTATTATTTCAAATCTAACACATCATCGGCCGTATGGTCTTCATTGAGGAATATGTTGTCCAGCCCCCTTGAAAACTCTACCCTTATATAATCAGGGTAATTTATTGACAGTCCTTGAATTAATCTCTTCATCTCGGATTTATCCGTTCCGAACAGCACAACGGGACTTACTCCTACCATACCCTCTTGGAACTGCTCCAGTTCCGAAAAGGTAAAATTATAATGGCCGTTCTGTTTTTCTGCATATCTGTAGAGAGCGTATAATACAGCGAGCTGCTCGGGCTGCTTCCAACCGGTTTTTGTGATATTCTTGACCCTATTTGACCTGCCTATCATTTCCAGTTTACCAAAGGCCAGGTCAGCACCCAAGGGGGTGTGGCGAAATAGCTCGATAAGCGATG
Source organism: Bacillota bacterium (assembly GCA_013314855.1). Taxonomy (NCBI): domain Bacteria; kingdom Bacillati; phylum Bacillota; species Bacillota bacterium. The sequence goes on from JABUEW010000127.1 coordinate 9,411, forward strand.
TTACCGCATTTTTTCTAGTTGATTTTGAATAGTCATCCCCCAACATATCCACCAGGTCATCTTTGGTGTATACACCATCCCACCCCACATTAGTAACATACCACTTTACTATTGTGGAATTATAAGCAAGGTTGGTCCATATAACAGCCCATGTAAGGAGACTGTGGCTGCCAAAATCCGACAACTTCTCACCCAGGGGCGTTATCTTGTTATCTTTGGTTATCTCCGCCTCCTTAAGCCACACTCTAAACGCGTCAACCTGTCTGTTCCCCAGCTTGTCGGTAAACCAAAGGTCATCTCCCATGTCAAAATAGTACTCGAGCCATACCTGTCTTAACCCAAAATGCTGATATCTATTCATGCCCCTTAAAGACATACTCTTTCCCCCTTTTGAAACTGCCAGAGACTTTGCAACGAGACAGCCCTTGTCCATTCCGAGACACTTATGGCAGTTTATGCACTTATTATCATCAATGAATATTTCGTTTCCGTCAATCGTTAGCGCTCCTGTAGGGCACTCCACCATACATACCCTGCACCCCACACAGTAGGCCACCTTGTTGGCTATGTTTCTTATAAAGCTTATCTGCTTCCGGTGTATCCCCGGAATTAGGTTCCCAAACTCCACCTTAATACCGCCCTCATGTTTGGTAATACTGAAAGGGTAGTATCTTCCCATAATCTGCTGCTCAAAGGCTGTATCCGAGTTCCTCACGGTATTACCCAGGGCTTTGGCCCATTCAAGCCACTCTGTCTTGGGCCGGCGGATAAAAAAGGATATAGAGTTGCTGCTAAATTGCTCTATTACCCTTATGCCGCCGTTTTTCACCCCCCTGCCGCCTGCTCTTCCCTTCCAGCCGCCTTCTTCTATATACCTTTTCCTCTCCTGCTCGGGCACCCCTGCACTTGCGGCATATTCCTCTATTTGCTCTATATAGTTTTGCACGTCATCCTTAAATACCTTATACGCTAAATGTTCCCACCATTTTGAAGCCATAGGACAAACAGCACAGCCCACCCTTACCATGCCATACCTGTACGCCTCGTTAAGCATTAAGTCCCTTTCAAATATGTACAGAAAAAGCTCTGCAGAACTCCATTCTAAAATAGGACTACAGTTAGTCTGTATCCCATGCTTGCCGCCCTCAGATATATTGGAATAGGCAGCACGGGCATCGCTTTCCTCTGCCCTCACGCCGTCAAACACCAGGGCCTTCATGTTCTCCTTGCCGGTTAACCTTCTCAAAAGCAGCAGCGAAGGTGCCGTCTTGTGCACGCTGCAGCACCAGCGCTGTATCCTGCTGGGAAGGCCGAATTCCCTCCATGTATCCCGGGCACTGTATTCACAGGCAGCACTGTAGAATTTAAGGGTGCTCCATCTCTCTTTTGCTTTTTCAACAGCCTGGTAAGTGCATTTCAATTCCATTCCTGTATCGCCAAATATCACTACAAAGTCTCCGTGGGGTAAAGCCCTCTGCACAAGATCTAGAACCACCAGCGAATCCTTACCACCACTGAAGGCCACATAGCAAATATGATATTTTCCCTTCTGATACTTTTGATAGGTTTCATATATAAATTCAAGGGACTGCTGCACCAGACCGGTCATTAGGCCCTTGTTCTTGAGTATCATTCCATCAACATCTACAGGTTCAAGCCTTAAGCCCTGCTTCTTTATTTCAATTGTTGGCCTGGTATAAAACCCGCCTCCACGCGCTACTGCAACCAATTCCCCTTGATAAATATAACGCCTTGCCCCTTCCGCCCATAACAGCGGAAAATGCGTCTTCGGATACTTCCAGTGTTCGTCGAAACCCAGAAGCTCCAGTTCTTCGTAGAATACCGGCCTTATCGCCTTCTGTATCCCCATGGCGGAAGGCACAAGCACATAACCCCTCGTTTCCTGATCCCACTCGATATTGTACATAATAATCTGCCCCTTGTTATAGATTTAACTCTTTTTTAACTGCAAAAGCTGAAACTTGTTTGTGTGATGCCGAGTGCGGTGCAGCATGCGGTGGCAGTTTGAGCATACAAGCGCAAAATCCCCGTCCTTAATCACCATTTTCTTCTTGTACAGGGTTATATCAACTGTGTGGTGGCACTCCATGAAGCCCTTCCCCACATCCTCGTACACTTCAAAGTAGTCGAAATTGCAAATAACACAGCAAAGTCTCCCCCTTGCCTGGGCCCTGTTCTGTAAGTGCTTAACCCTCTCCTCATTTGTTTCTATATATCTATGATATTGGTACAATATGCTGCCCTCTATGAAATCCCTCTCGTCCAGGTCCATCGCCCGGCTGTATTCAAAGGGTAAGGGAAGACAGTTTCGAATGGCTGCC
>JABUEW010000128.1 GCA_013314855.1 Bacillota bacterium
CCATATTGCATAACTTATCGACAAAAAGATAGAAATAATGGTATTATAAAGTTATAATATTTAGGGGGTTCACCATGGTAAATCTGTCAATAATTTTAGGGCATGAGCTTGTCGGTATTGTGTGCGAGGTATGAAAAGAGGGAAAACGATAATAAAATGAATGAAAAGACTTTGAAAGTTCTGGAATATGATAAAATTATAAAAAAACTTGTTAATTTTACAACTTCCCAATTGGGGAAAGAAAAAGCTGAAGAGCTTTTACCTGTTAAAGATATTGAAACTGTAAAGGATATGCTAAAGGAGACCGATGACGGGGTAAATTATATTATCAGAAGGGGAACACCCCCCTTAGGAGGTATCCGTGATATAAGGGACTCGCTGAGAAGGGTAGAAATGGGGGCGATTTTAAATCCAGGGGAGTTGTTAAAGATAGGTGATGTGTTAAGATTATGCAGACAGCTTAAAAACCATGCTTCAGGCGACAGGAAAGCCGATGAAGAAAAAAACCTGGTTTTAGAGCTTATTGATTGCCTTGAAACCAACAAAAGGGTTGAAGATAAAATTACTGCTTCAATTGTAAGTGAAGAAGAAATAGCGGATGATGCAAGTATAACGTTAAAAAGTATTAGAAGGCAGATAAGGGAGCAGCAGGAATCTATAAAGGAAAAATTAAACAGTATAATTAAATCAGCAAGATACCAGAAGTTTATACAAGAGCCTATAGTTACCGTGAGAGGCGGCCGTTATGTAGTTCCTGTGAAACAGGAGTATAGAAATGAGATTTCAGGCCTTGTCCATGATTCATCTGCAAGTGGTGCTACAATATTTATAGAGCCTATGGCGGTGGTTGAGGCTAATAACTATATAAAGCAGTTAATAATTAAAGAACAGGCTGAAATTGAAAAAATACTTACAGAATTGACAGGTGATGTAGCAGGCATATTAAGTCAATTAAAGTCAAATATATCAATACTTGCCAGGCTGGATTTTATATTTGCAAAAGCAAACTTAAGCCTTCACTATAACTGCGTTTTACCTAAATTAAATACCGAAGGGCGTATTAATATAAAGAAAGGCCGCCATCCCTTAATTAATCCTGAAAGTGTTGTTCCGATAGATTTCAGAATAGGAGATAAATTCTCTACAGTTATAATAACAGGACCTAATACGGGAGGGAAAACAGTTACTTTAAAAACTATAGGACTTTTTACGCTTATGGCACAGTCAGGACTTCACATACCTGCGGGTGATAATACCGAAATTAATGTGTTTAACAAGGTTTTTGCCGATATAGGAGATGAACAGAGTATAGAGCAGAGTTTGAGCACATTTTCATCTCATATGACCAATATAGTAAGGATATTGGAAAATGCCGATGAAAGATCCTTTATACTTTTAGATGAGCTTGGGGCAGGCACTGATCCTACCGAGGGAGCTGCTCTTGCCATGGCTATACTTGAATACTTGCACCAAAGGGGATCAATTACTGTTGCAACAACACATTACAGTGAGCTCAAGCTTTATGCAATGGCTTCGGAACATGCTGAAAATGCAAGTTGCGAGTTTGATGTAGAAACTTTGAAGCCCACCTATAGGTTGTTAATAGGAGTACCAGGCAGGAGTAACGCTTTTGAAATATCAAAAAGGCTGGGATTACCGGAAGAAATACTGGATAAGGCGAAGGAATTCCTTACCCAGGAAGATATAAGGTTTGAAGATATACTGGTTACAATAGAAAAAGATAGGAACGAAGCTGAGAAAGAGAGAATGAAGGCTGAAGCATACAGACTGGAAGCAGAAAAACTAAAAGAGGAACTGGCCCGTCAAAGGGGAAAAATTAATGATGAAAAAGAAAAAATTATAAGAGAGGCAAGAGAAGAAGCCCGCCGTATACTTATGGAGGCAATGAGGGAATCCGAGACTATTATTGAGGAACTGAAAAAGCTTGAAAAGGAAAGGGAAGCTGCTGAAAAAAATAGAATTATAGAAGAGATGAGATCTTCGTTGAAAAATAAAGTTAATAAAATAGACGAAGCTCTTATAGAGCCTTTGATGCCAAGGCACGGCTATATAAAACCTCCTGAAAATTTAAAACCCGGGGATAGCGTATTAATTTTAAATCTAAATCAAAAAGGGATTGTGATAGAGCCACCCGGGAATAATGGTGAAGCTATTGTACAGACGGGAATAATAAAAATAAATGTAAATGTATCAAATTTAAAGCTTATTGATGAACAAAAAATTGAAATTGAAAGGACAGGAATTGGGCAAATCAGTAAATCTAAGGCCATGAACATATCAACGGAATTAGATCTAAGAGGATTATCTCTTGAGGATGCCCTTGAAAATGTTGATAAGTACCTGGATGATGCAAGTATTGCCGGGCTTAAATCTGTGGTGCTTATACATGGAAAAGGCACAGGGATATTGAGGGCAGGCATTCACAAACATCTTAAAAATAACCCTCATGTGAAGTCTTACCGCTTGGGTAAATTCGGGGAAGGAGAGACAGGAGTTACAGTAGTTGAATTGAGGTAGGAATATTTAATTTATTCCCTAATATTGACACCTTCTTGACATTACCTTAAAATAAAATTTGATTTATTATAGTATTAATGGTTATAATGCTTATTGTACTTGAGATTTAATAATTTAATTGAAATAAAGAGGGAAAAATTTGTGATAAAAACAAGAAATGACATTAGAAATATTGCTATAATTGCCCATGTTGATCACGGGAAAACAACTTTGGTTGACGGAATGCTGAAGCAAAGCGGTATATTCAGAGAAAATGAACGGATACAGGAAAGAATCATGGATTCAAACGAACTTGAAAGGGAACGGGGTATTACTATACTATCAAAAAATACTGCTGTTATGTATAAAGGTATAAGGATAAATATAATAGATACACCGGGACATGCTGATTTTGGCGGTGAAGTGGAAAGAATTTTAAAAATGGTTAATGGGGTGTTGCTTCTTGTAGATGCTTTTGACGGCTCCATGCCCCAGACCCGGTTTGTTTTGAGAAAAGCCTTACAGCTGAATTTAAAACCGATAGTGGTTATTAATAAAATTGACAGGCCTGGAGCAAGGCCTATTGAAGTAGTTGATCAAGTGCTTGAGTTGTTTATTGAACTGGGAGCTGACGACAGCCAGGTTGATTTCCCAGTGGTATATACTATTGCAAAGGAAGGTATTGCAGTACTTGATCTTAATGATGAAAAAAAGGATTTACAACCCTTATTTAAAACAATAATTGAAGAAGTACCTGCTCCGGAAGGAGATTTTGATGCTCCTCTCCAAATGCTTGTATCAAGTATTGACTATGACGAGTATACTGGAAGGATTGCTATAGGCCGTATTGATAGGGGAACCATGAGATGCGGCCAGCAGGCTGTTATATGTAGAAAAAACAGTACTCCTAGGGAAGCGAAGATTTCAAAAATATACAGGTTTGAAGGCTTAAAAAGAATTGAATGTTCAGAAGCTACGGTGGGAGATATAGTAGCAATACCAGGTTTGGAGGATATTAGTATTGGCGAAACAATTTGTGACAGGGACAATCCTGAACCTTTGCCCTTTGTAAATGTTGATGAACCTACTGTTTCCATGGCTTTTAGCGTTAATAACAGCCCTTTCGCAGGGCTTGAAGGGACATATGTCACTTCAAGACATTTGCGGGAAAGGCTATTTAAGGAATTGGAAACGGATGTTAGTTTAAGGGTTGAAGAGACTGATTCACCTGACTCCTTTATTGTTTCGGGAAGAGGAGAACTTCACCTATCAATATTAATTGAAAAAATGAGAAGGCAAGGTTACGAGTTCCAAGTATCAAAACCGAAAGTTATAATGAAAGAAATAAGTGGCGTAATATGTGAACCAATAGAATATTTATTGATTGATGTGCCCGAAGGTTATATGGGGGTTATAATGGAAAAACTTGGGCCAAGGAAGGCAGAGCTAATAAATATGCAGTCTTCTAATGAAGGATATATACGCCTTGAATTTAAAATACCGGCGAGGGGACTTATGGGTTATCGTTCGGAATTTTTGACTGATACAAAAGGAAATGGTATAATAAATCATGTATTCTATGGCTATGAGCCATACAAGGGCGAAATACTTGGGCGGCAAAGAGGTTCTCTTGTTGCTTGGGAAAATGGAGAAGCGGTAACATATGGCCTATATAATGCTCAAGAACGGGGCAATCTATTTATTGGTCCTGGAGTAAAAGTATACGAAGGAATGATTGTTGGGGAAAACTCGCGCCCTGAAGATATTGTTGTCAATGTCTGCAAGAAAAAGCATGTAACCAATATAAGGGCTGCAGGAGCTGATGAGGCCTTAAGACTTACACCGCCAAAGGTATTGTCTCTTGAACAGTCTTTGGAATTTATAGCAGATGATGAATTGGTTGAAGTAACTCCCAAAAATATTAGATTAAGAAAAAAGATACTTGACACGGAACAGCGGGCTAAAGCAAGGAGTAAAGGGTGATGGTGGTTGTTTATGAAGAAGACAATTATAAGGTGGATAATATTATTATCTCTAGTGGCTATAACTTTTGGCACAGGCTATACTACTTATAATTATATTGTTAATGTTTACAGCGTAAAGAGTGTTGCAGCAGAAATACCATTAGAAAGGCAAATATTGGTTGAAATTCCAAGAGGAGCTGGGACAGAAGCCATAGCTAATATTTTAAAAGAAAAGGGTATTATAAAAAACACGTTTTTATTCAGGTTATTCTCAAAGCTTAATGGTTATGACGGTACTTACAGATCCGGTGTCCATGCCATTGATAAAAACGAAAATTATAATTCCCTTAAAGGATATGATATTCTGATGGATATATTATCCGGCAAACCCCTTACAAATGTAGGTGTGAGGGTTACAGTACCGGAAGGTTATAATTACCAGCAAATTGTAAACTTACTTTATAAAGAAAATCTAATAGATAAAGAGAAATTCGACAAAATAGCAAATAATGAAGACTTTGATTTTAGGTTTTTAAGGAATTTGAAACGTAGGGGTAATAGGCTTGAAGGGTATTTGTTTCCGGATACCTATGAATTTGACCCAAAGTCCAATGAAAGTGAAAAAGAGATAATTTTGAAAATGTTAAGAAGGTTTGATGAAATTTTTTTACCTGAGTATTATAAGAGGGCAGAAGAATTGGGTATGACTGTTGATGAAATAATCATATTGGCGTCCATTATTGAAAGAGAAGCAAGGGTTCCTGAAGAAAGGCCCATAATTGCAGGAGTTTTTTATAACAGACTTAAAAGCAAGAATAGTTCATTGAGGAAACTTCAATCCTGTGCCACTATACAATATATACTTTATAAAAAAGAAGGAAAAATGAAAGAGGTAATAACTGTTGATGATGAAAAAATTGACGACCCATATAATACTTACTTATATGAAGGACTGCCTCCAGGACCAATTTGCAATCCTGGCAGAGATTCCATAGAAGCAGCCCTTTATCCTGAAGAACACGATTATCTGTATTTCGTCGTTAAAAATGACGGCACAGGAACCCACTACTTTTCCAAAACTTTCAGTGAGCATTTGGGTGCACAGCTTAAGTCGCAATTGAATGCCCAAAAAAATAGGAAAAATGATTAAGGGTTAAGGAAGAAAAAAATGATTTGTTATGATTATATAAATGAATACATTAGAAATACTATTAAAGAAGACCAAGGCGTATTACTGGAGTTGCGAAAATTTGCCGCATTAAATAATATACCGGTGATACAGCCGGAGACAGCAAGACTTCTCTTAGTATTGGGACTGATAATAAAACCGCGAAAAATACTTGAAATAGGTACGGCAATAGGTTATTCATCGATTTTATTGGCTGGAACCTTAAGCCCTGGTGGGGTTGTCGATACTATAGAGAGCTATGGTGAAATGGTCGAAATGGCCAGATATAACATAAAGAGGGCAGGATGTCAGGACAAGATAAATTCTATAGCCGGGGATGCTGCTGAAGTATTAAGATGTCTTGACAAGAGATATGATTTGATATTACTTGATGCGGCAAAAGGACAGTACCTTGAATTGCTTCCTGACTGTATAAGGCTGCTTAGTATAAGAGGGGTATTGATTTCTGATAACGTATTATATAAGGGTATGGTGGCGAACGATAGGTTAATAATAAGGAGAAAGAAGACTATCGTTAAAAGGCTGAGGGAGTATTTGAAGTGTATTTGTAATAAATCGGATGTTGAAACATGTATATTGCCTGTGGGAGACGGGGTGGCAGTTACTGTCAAACTGCGAGATAATGGAGATGAATAATGAAGAACGGGGCGCATTTTCTTTTTATGAAGAAAATGCGCCCTGAAGAATCGAACACGGAAAAGCGGGTGGTATTATTGAAAAAGGTGGAGCTTCTTGCTCCTGCAGGGAATCCGGAAAAACTGAAGATGGCAATCACTTATGGCGCTGATGCTGTGTATTTGGGAGGGTATGAGTACGGACTTAGAGCTTATGCAGACAACTTTTCCTTTGAAGACATGGAAAAAGGTATAGAGTTTGCTCATTCCAAGGGGAAAAAAGTGTATATTACAATGAATATAATACCTCATAATGAAGATATAGAGGGTATGGAGGAATATATAAAGCAAATTTGCCGGTTGGAAGCTGATGCCATAATATTATCTGATCCTGGAGTATATATGGTGGTGAGGGAAACAGCTCCGGGTATGAAAATCCATTTAAGTACCCAGGCAAATAATACAAATTGGAAAAGTGCAAAGTTCTGGTATGAGCAGGGTATAAAACGCATAATCCTTGCCAGGGAGCTTTCTTTAAAAGAGATTGCAGAAATAAAAGAAAAGGTCCCTGAAGACTTGGAATTGGAAGTGTTTGTACACGGCGCCATGTGCATATCGTATTCCGGTAGATGCCTTCTTAGCAATTACATGGCAGGCCGGGATTCCAATAGGGGGTTATGTGCCCATCCCTGCAGGTGGAAGTATTTTTTAATGGAAGAAAAAAGGCCGGGGCAATATATGCCGGTATATGAAAATGAGAGGGGAACATTTATATTTAATTCAAAAGATTTATGCATGATAGAGCATATACCTCAGGTCATCGCTACCGGAGTGACAAGTTTAAAAATTGAAGGACGCATGAAAAGCTCTTACTATGTAGCTACAGTGGTTAAGGCATACCGTGAAGTTATTGATGCATATTATACAGATCCTGAAGGATATAAATTTGACCCCCTATGGCTTGAAGAGATATCAAAGGCAAGCCATAGAGAATATACCACGGGATTCTATTTCAAAAAGCCGGGGAGTGAAGACCAGGTATACAATACAAGTACTTATGTGAGAGAATACGATTTTGTCGGCCTTGTTCTTGAATATGACAAAACAACAGGAATTGCTAAAGTTGAGCAGCGGAACCGAATGTTTGTAGGTGATGAAGTTGAAGTGGTAAGGCCTAAGGGAAGATATTTCAAACAAAAAATAACCAGTATGAAAAACGAGGAAGGGGAATACATTGATAATGCCCCCCATCCCCAGATGATAGTCTACATACCCATGAAGCAGGAAGTGGAAGAATATACGATACTCAGAAGAAGGGCGTGAATTACTTCCCTTCCATAAACCACCTAAAGAAAGTTGTATATAGGAATCCGACGTTACCAGGTTGGTAACCCTTATTCCCAGTAATCTTATATTTTTTTGCCAGTCCCAGTATTTTAAAAATATTTCAAATCAGAATTCCTTGTTTTGTAAAGGATATCGTGAATAAAACTATGTCATGAATAAAACTTGATTTTATATGGAAAACTTAATACAAAGGAAATTTGGAAAGGTTTGGATTTCTTATGAATACAAAAAGGGGCTTTATTGTGCTTATAATATTCTTTACATTATTTATATTATTGGCGGTAAGAATGTTTCATTTACAGGTTGGTGAGAGGGAAAAACTATCCCGGGCTGCGTCTGTACAGAGAATTGCAAATGCCCGGATAGAAAAAGCGAGGGGTGATATATTGGATAGAAACGGCATACCCCTTACGAATAGGAGTGAAAAATATATTATAGTATTAAAACCTCTTATATTAAAAGAGGATAAAAATTCACTTAAAAGGATTTCCGATATTCTTGGCACTAATTTTCAAAAGCTGGAGGAAGAAGTTGAAAAAGGGGAAAAACCCATCTTAATAGAAGTTGACAAAGAAAGGAAAAACCTGGTTAAAAGCCTGGAATGCCCAGGAATTTCAATTATAAATTCTCTTTATAGATATGATAATAATTCAGTTGCAAAGCATATTTTGGGATATGTCAATAAATCTGACGGTAATGGAGAAGCGGGTATAGAAAAGTTTTACAATAAAACCCTTGCTTGTGACAGTTGGTATATGCTTGGGGTTGTTACTGATGGAAGAAATAATATTCTGCCAGGTATGGGCTATCGCTTAATAAGAGCAGAGGGAGAAAATAAAAAACTTAATGTAAAACTTACAATTGATTACCATATACAGAAAATTGTTGAAGAGGTAATGGAGAGAAATAATGTGACAGGTGCTATTGTAGTTGAAGAAGTAAACAGTGGCGATGTTGTAGCTATAGCAAGCAAACCTGATTTTAACCAGGATAATGTGAGCCAATACTTGAATAGTCCGAATAATGAATTGTTTAATAAGGCTGTGGCTTCTTATAACCTTGGCTCCATATTTAAAATAATAGATGCAGCTGCAATGTTTGAGTTAAAAGACAGCTGGGAAGAAGAATACTTATGTACAGGGTCCATTAAAGTAGGAGATAGGGAATTTAAGTGCTATTCCTACAAGGACGGGGGACATGGCCTTTTAGATTTGAAAAAAGCTTTTGCCTTATCTTGCAACACCTATTTTATAGATGCAGCACTTAATAAAATAAATGCTAAAAGCCTGATTGAAATGGCCAAGAGATTTGGATTAGGAAGTTTTACAGGAATAAGAAGCCAGGGCATTGAAGAATCGGCAGGCAATTTACCTTCAATTGACACCTGGTTTTCCGGAGGGGATATTGCCAATATATCCATAGGACAGGGAGAGATTATGGCTACTCCTTTGCAAGTAGCGGATATGGTGGCAACAGTTGCCAATGGGGGAATAAAAAATACAATAAATATAGTAGATTCCATTGTAGATGAGAATGGAAATAAAGTGAGGGATATACGGCAAAAACAGGGTAAGAGGATTATTAACAAAGATATCGCTAATAAAATAAAGAATTTAATGGAATCTGTAATAAATGAAGGCACCGGAACAATGATAAATTTAGAAGAATACGGCGGGGCTGCAGGCAAAACAGGAAGCGCAGAAACAGGACAATATAAAGATGGAGAAAGCATAGTACATGCCTGGTTTGCAGGGTATTTTCCTAAAAAAAATCCAAAGTATTCTATTGCAGTATTTATTGAAAATGGTAAAGTAGGAGGTAAAACTGCAGGACCGATATTTCAGGAAATTGCTTGGGAAATCATGAAAAAGGGATTTTAATCTTTTAGTACATGCACAATGAACCAAGCTTCCTCATATACTAATAAAGTAGCAGATTTTATGGGGGGCTTTTTTTGTTGGCCGGCGTTTTTTATACCCTGCTTGAATCTATCAGTAATATATTCTTTTTTTTAGGGTATGTATCTAACCCGAATTCTTTTCCACAACCATTAACATTAGAGGAGGAATCCAAGTACCTTCAAGAATATAAAAATGGTAGCGAAGATGCGAGAAATATACTCATTGAAAGAAACTTGAGGCTTGTTGCCCATATTGTAAAAAAATACAGCTCTCTTGGGTATGACAGCGAAGATTTGATTTCCATAGGTACAATTGGTTTAATAAAAGCTATTTCAACCTTCGATAATGAAAAGGGCGCCAGACTTGCGACGTATGCAGCACGTTGTATTGAAAATGAAATTCTCATGCAGATAAGGTCTACTAAAAAGATCCAGAATGAAATATATCTCCAGGACCCTATAGGTGTAGATAAGGAAGGCAATGAGATTACCCTTATAGATGTAATTGAGAATGATAATGAGTCAGTGTTGGATAAAGTAGAATTAAAAATGCAGGTAAAGAAGCTGTATAATCTAATGAAATCGGTATTAAAAAACAGAGAGAAAACTGTACTCGAACTTAGGTACGGCTTATTAAACGGTTCAAGTAAAACACAAAAAGAAATCGCAAAAATGTTGGGTATATCAAGGTCATATGTATCCAGAATCGAGAAGAAAGCTATAAAGAAGCTGAGCGAGGAGCTAAAATCCGAAACTGATAGATGTTAGACGTTAGACGTTAGGTACTTGTTTCTCGCTTTTCACTTTTTGCTTATCTTTTGTTTCGATTAAATCTTTAATGGGCCTGTTTTTAAGGACTCCCGACAGAATATTTTTTATTAGAAGCACCATTATCGGTCCAAGAATAAGGCCGGCAAAACCAAAAATCTTAAGTCCGGAATACATGGCAATAAGTGTTACCAAAGGGTAAATTCCTATCTGAGTTCCCACTATTTTAGGCTCAATTAATTGCCTTACTGTAAGGATAATACCGTATAGGATAAGGAGTGAAACACCTATTCTAACATTTCCTGTAAGAAAAGAATATATAGACCAGGGTACAAGAAAACCCCCTGTTCCTAATATAGGTAGTGCGTCCAGAATACTTATAATAAAAGCTAAAAGTAAAGAGTACTTTATCCGGATTAGCGTAAAACCTATGAATAATTCGGTAAATGTAATTGCCATAAGGATAAGCTGGGCTTTTATGTACCCAAGAAGGGCTGAAAACATATCATTAATTATGTTTTTTATCTTATTGATCCAACTTTCAGGGAATTGGGATGTAAAAAACTTTGATATCTTTTCTCTATCGCTGCTGATAAAATATGTCGAAAGTATAGTTATGATTATAAATAATAAGGTCTCAGGTATTGATACGGCAGTAATATAAGCACCTTTAGTTATTGACTTTAAAAGGTCTGTAAGATTTGTGGAAAGGTCTGATAAAATACTTCCTATGCTGTCAGTAATTTCAGGAGGAAGCCATTGGAATATGTCAATACCTTTATTTACCCAAACTGTAATATCAATATATAAATTTGATAAAATATCGGGAAGGACTACAGCGACTGATTTTATTTCATTAATCAGTCTGACAATAATTAATGTTATAATTACTCCAAAAGAACATATAAAAAATAATAGTGTTATAGGTGCTGCAACTTTTCTTGGCATTTTTGCTGTTCTCATGAGCAACCTGATAATCGGTTCGGCTATTGATGCAATTACAAATGCAATAATAAAGGGCATAATATAAAAGCTTAACCTGTAAAATAAAAATATGCCTGCTATTACTCCGGCAACAACTAATCCAATTTTAATCATTCTTGCCCTTTTCAGTTCATGACGATTAAACATGATGTTTCCCTTAACACCTTCCCAAAATTTTTTAGTTACTTAAATATTATATTATATATAATGCATATACTACAAGAAAATTTTTATCTTTCCAGAGCTGAAGCATGAAAATTTTATTCTTATCCATTAATAGTGGCTGCGTTAGTAATTTTATCCAATTATATAATAATATTACATAAATTTAACCATACGTTTAAGTCATCGGATAACACTATAACC
>JABUEW010000129.1 GCA_013314855.1 Bacillota bacterium
TGACATCCTGGGAAGAAAATGAGTTTGGAATTAAGTATCGCAGAAGCTGGAAGGGTTATGATTTTGGTATTTTGAATGAGCTTTCGGATGAGGGGCTGATTGGAGGCAGCCATAAATCAAAATCAGTGAGCATTGGTGAAGATGGCATTAAGAAGGCTAAAGAATTGCTTAAGAAGTATGGGTTTGAAGAACTACTTGAAAATAAAGAAGATTAGCAATACTTTGATATAATATAAGTGTACAGGGACAATAGTTATTCGGTGGTGTGTGTTATGCTGGGGTTACCGTACAATAATATAATACTTATAATACTGAAGAGCAGGTAGCCATAATGGATGGAAAACAGATTAAGATTTGGTATTTACGCCATAGCGGGTTTGCAGTAGAAACGCAGGAGCATTTTATTGTGTTTGACTATTCTTCGGATAGTCCTCAAAGGGATGCCAGATGTTTGGATAACGGAGCTGTTTCTTCACATGACCTTGAGGCAAGAAGAAATATATTTGTTTTTGTATCTCACAGCCACAGCGACCACTTTAATCCCGTGATTTATGAATGGATTAAGGCAAATCCAAATATCAAATACATATTAAGTTATGATATACGGGATGATATACAGTTAGTCAATAAGAATGCAGCAAGTGAGCGTCCCAACTTTTATTTTATATTCCCATATCAGGAAATTAAAATAGGAAGTGTTAGAATAAAGACATATGGTTCTACTGACATAGGGGTATCGTTTTTAGTAGAAGTAGACGGGTTTTACATATTCCATGCAGGGGATTTGAACTGCTGGTATTGGTATTATGAGTCAACCCTTGATGAATTGGAGGAAGATCAGGGCAAATTTATAAAGGAAATTGAAAGGATTAAAGGAGAAAAGATTGATATTGCATTCTTTCCGGTTGACCCCAGACTAAAAGAGTATTGCCATATGGGCGGTGAGTATTTTATAAAAGCAATAAAGCCAAAACTATTTATACCCATGCACTTTTGGGATCAATATCCGGTTACAAAGGAATTTGCCGATAAGGTAAAGGATTTACCTGCAAAAGTTATAACCTTATGGCGTAGAGGACAGCAAATTATATATAATAAACCTACATTGTAATTGTATTGGAACTTAAACGCAGAACAAGCCAAAATATTTCCTTTGAATTTCCAAACTTGATTTGCATCATAAAATTTGCAATCGTAGAATTTACATCATAGAATTTAAATTGTATAATTTATATTGCATTATATAATTTGTATTAAAATATATAAGCAATATTAAAAACATAAAGCATATTGTTCTTTTATATTATTTATATATTATTCTTTAGAAAAAGTGAGAAAGATAAGAAAGGGGTAAAGGACGATGAAGTTTTCAATTGCTCATACCAATTTTAATGTTACGGACCTGGAAAAAAGCGTGGCTTTCTACAAGGAAGCCCTGGGATTAAAGGAAATTAGAAGGAAAGAAGCATCTGACGGAAGTTTTATATTGGTGTTCATGGGTGACGAAACTACCGAGCATCAGATAGAGCTTACCTGGCTCAGGGATCGAAAAGAGCCATATGACCTGTCTGATAATGAAATACACTTAGCCCTTGTTGTTGATGACTTCAATGCCGCTTATGAACATCACAAGAATATGGGCTGCATATGTTTTGAAAACAAGTCTATGGGGATTTACTTTATTGAAGACCCTGACGGGTATTGGGTTGAAATTATTCCTCAAAGGAAGTAATAGGGTACAAAGGATAGAGTTAACCGGATTATGAAAAACCTAATTGGAGCTTGAATATGGATGATCCGTACAAAAGAGCCAAAAGGGAATCTAATAATATAGCGCTTTAGCTTTATCCTAAACTCAAGAAAATTTGCTTCGATGTTCAAGTCATGAGCGAAGCGAATTTTCTTGACTTCATATTCAATCATTCTAATAATTCTTCACCATATCCATAGCGATTTCCTGCCATTTGAAAATGTTCTCGGGTCTTTTGCAACAGGTACTGATATCCTTAAGGACAATGTCGCAAGAGCAATTATTTCTTCTGCATGCATCAAGAATGGCACCAAGTTCCTTCCTTAGATTTTCCTCATCCAGCATAGGCACTGATACAGAGGAAGGATTAGGTTTTGCAGAAAGCACATATTTTTTATTAATAGCTTCAGCTGCAACATCAACATTTGCCCAGGGTGTGACGGAGATCTTACGAAGGTTTGGTATTTTCTCAACAATATCGATTTTTTTATCTAATGGTTCGCAGCAGCCATAGTATACAAGACCGCATTGCCCTACTGTCTTTTTCATATACTCGATATCAAATTCCTCATGCATTTGTTTGGAAACAGCTCCGAATATTTGGGCGGCACCTCTACCCCAGACATCCTTTCTTGTAAGTTTTTCCCCATCAAAACTCTTACTGGGCAGATCACTGGTATGAATAGGAGTGCAATGCAAGCTGTAAGAATTGTTATCCAATAAATCCAGGGCTTCTATTTGATCTAAATATGACAATTTAATATCCGTTAGTTTTTGAGCTATCTTATGCATAAATTCAGGACGCTCAACCAGGTCAATTAACAAATTTGTTACACCACGGTACCTTGCTATGTCATCCCAGATTGCCATGCTGAAGTAACCAATACCTGCAAGTTTAACCGGCAATATATCTCCTAATATTTCTCCGACTAATTGGTAGCGCTTTAGTGTTTCTTCCCTGTCATAGGTAATTATCGGGTTATGCAGTTTTTCTAAATCTTCTTCAGTTTGCAATACATCTTTATACATATGTGATTTGATATTATTATTTTCATCAGTAGCTAATACTTCTTCTTCCACAGAAATGCCAATCCCTGTGGAGTGTATGACTTTATTGACCGGAATAAATGGGGGTACAATCATATCGGCAGGCATATACTTATTCTTGTAAATATTACTGCGCAAAAACCATTCTATTGTACGTAAATATGTATCCGTGCATTGTAATGTCAGTTCGTTATTGATATTCATCTCGCTCCATGGAAGTTCATCAATTAATACTACTGGTCTTATCTGTTTTAAATCATTAACTGCTTTATGAAGCCTTATATTTTCATAATTTTTATCACTATTTGCAATTTTAAAATACTCATACGCCAACCTTCTTAATATTTTTACATCTTCCATCATACAAACAACCCCCTTGCAAAGTTGTTCTTGATTTCTGTCGACTTGACAATCATAATATAATCCCACCTTAGTTAATATATTGACTATTAAATTAACTAAATTATTATAATATGAACTTTTAATTTGGTCAATATTCTAGCTAAGTTTTTAATAAAATATGCAAAGAACGGTTTGAATTAAAGAAAATATGCGGCAGGTTAGAACAGCCAACGGAAGATGTTTCGATGGCATATAATCAATCAGTTTCCTTATGACGATTTATGTATTCGAAAACCAAATTAAGGTACTTCCGGTATATGCTTATGATTTTACCTGCATTTCGCATCCATAATTTACCACTATGTCTGCTACCATTTTACAAATAAATCATGTCAAATACATCTGTAGTAGAATCATTTGTAGTAGAATCATTTGTATTTCCCGCTAATACGCCAAATCCAACCAACTTTTACAGCATGTGACTTTAGCTGTTCAGATAAACTCCTACCATATATGTTAATATATGGTACATTTAATCGCACAGATCGAAATTCATACGGTCGAAATTTTTTTCTTGACTTTATCGCTAAGTATCTGCTAAAATAAAATAGCATGTTGCGGGTTACCTATTCGTATAAAGTATAAAGTTACGTAGCCCATTTATTATAGCAGCTATTATGGCGGCGTAGCTCAGTTGGCAAGAGCATGCGGTTCATACCCGCAGTGTCGTTGGTTCAAATCCGACCGCCGCTACCATAAATGGCCCATTGGTCAAGCGGTTAAGACACCGCCCTTTCACGGCGGTAACAGGGGTTCGAGTCCCCTATGGGTCACCAGATATTAAAGGCAGTCTTGATAAATTATCAAAACTGCCTTACTTTATTGTCAACTTATGATTACATGGTTTAGCAAAATAAAGTTTATACATATAAAATTTATACATAAGCTTTATGAGTTTTATTCCATGAAATCCGGTATAATTCATTCCATGATGAACTTCGGTTTCAATATAATCATTGCTAATGGTGGAATTTTAAGATTTATGGAGTATGGCCTGTTGTGAAAGCCCAATTCTTCAGCCTGTACCCCTCCAAAATTTCCTACATTGCTTCCTCCATAATTTTGGGAATCGCTGTTAAATATCTCCTGATAAAATACATTGAAAGGAGCTCCTATTCTATAGTTTTCATACACTATAGGAGTAAAGTTGCACACAAATATCAGCATATCCCGCCAATTTTTCCCTTTACGGATAAAGGATACCACTCCGTGATCCGAATCATTGCAGTCAATCCATTCAAAGCCTTCATAACTAAAGTCCACTTCATAGAAAGCTTTTTCACTTTTATATAAAGTATTCAAGTCCTTGACATATTTTTGAAGTTTTTTGTGCATTTCATAATCCAGCAAGTGCCAGTCAAGACTACGTTTATAATCCCACTCGATAAATTGTCCGAATTCTCCACCCATAAAAAGAAGCTTTTTCCCTGGATGTCCATACATATATCCATAGCTTACCCTTAACCCTGCAAATTTTTGCCAATAGTCCCCCGGCATTTTATTTATCATGGAACACTTCCCGTGGACAACTTCATCATGAGAAAGGACCAGGATAAAATTCTCAGAAAAAGCATACATTATTGAGAATGTCAAATTATTATGATGGTATTTCCGGTATATTGGATCCATGCTTATATACCTTATATAATCATTCATCCAGCCCATATTCCATTTAAAGGAAAAGCCCAGTCCCCCGACATAAGGAGGTTTTGATACTAGTGCCCATGAGGTTGATTCTTCGGCTATCATCATAACACCGGGATAATAGTGGAATACCGTAGTATTCAACTGCCGCAAAAACTCTATGGCATCCACATTTTCCTTGCCTCCCCATTTATTAGGCAGCCATTCTCCCTGCTTTTTGCCGTAATCCAGATATAACATTGAAGCAACCGCATCTACTCTCAGCCCATCTATATGGTATTTTTCAAACCAGAATAAGGCATTAGAAATTAAGAAATTTTTTACTTCATATCTTCCATAATTGAATATATGTGTCCCCCAGTCAGGGTGTTCTCCCTGCCTCGGATCATAATGCTCATATAGGGCCGAACCGTCAAATCTGGCCAGCCCGTGGCCGTCTTTGGGGAAATGGGCAGGGACCCAGTCTATAATAACACCAATACCTTCCTGATGACATCTATCGACAAAATACATAAATTCTTCGGGTTTACCATACCTGCTTGTAAGGGAATAGTATCCGGTAACCTGGTATCCCCATGAACCATCATAAGGATGCTCAGCTATAGGAAGTAGCTCAATATGGGTATACCCCATTTCTTTTACATAACTCACCAGCTTATCCGCCAACTCAGTATATGTAAGGAACCTATCTCCTTCCTCAGTTACTCTTGCCCATGAACCCAAATGGACTTCATATATAGCTACAGGCTTATCAAAAAAATTGCCGCTGTCCCGCTGCCTCATCCATATGCTGTCGCCCCACTTATATCCGTCCAGATCATACACAACTGACGCCGTACCCGGCCTCAACTCTGAGTAAAATGCATATGGGTCTGCTTTAAGGTATAGTTCGTTGCTCTGGGTTTTTATTTCATATTTATATATTTCCCCTTCACTAATCCCTGGTATAAATATCTCCCATACACCTGATGGGCCCCTGTTTCTCATTTGATGCCGTCTTCCATCCCATTGATTGAAGTTCCCAACTACACTGACTCTTTTTGCACAGGGTGCCCAAACAGCAAATAATGTGCCTTTTACTCCATTTATTGTACAAATATGGGCTCCAAGCTTCTCATATATTTTATGATGATTGCCCTCGTTAAAAAGATGAAAATCAAAATCCGTAAGGACAGGTGGAAAACAATACGGATCATATATCCTGTAGCAATTGCCATGGTAATCACTTATTTCAATATTATAGGGAAAAAAGTTTTCCTTTCCTGGTATTACCAGTTCAAAAAAACCTTTTTCATGGATTTTCTCCATTTTGTATGATACCTCTTTTCCCAGGCCTATTACCAGGGCACTTTCCGCATTAGGCAGGAAAGCCCTCACTACAAGGGCTTTCCTTCTATTTAAAATACCATCCTCTTCTGAAGAAGCTCCTTTTATATCATTAAGACTTACAACATGCATTCCTAAAACACTAAAAGGGTCATGATGCTCTGCATTTATTATTCTAAAAACTTCATCTATCCTGGCAGTTGTGTTCATTACACATTCCCTTCTATGTATAATATTTATAGCTATTTACAACTATATTAGTATATCTATACCGACATATTTATATTACGCGTATTTTATATTACCCGTATTTTAAATGTTTTAATTTCATAAGGCTTTATTATAAACTCAAAACTATTACCTGTAACGCCAACTCTTTCAATATTATTCTCCATAAGGTCGCATTCCCATACTTCAGAAAGCTTTTTAAAGAAGGTAAGGGTTGCCTTTGTCCTCCTGTTATAACATTCATACATTCTTATTATTATATCCTCACTGTCTTCGGCTTTCTTGACAACCTCAATAACAACATTTTCCTTATCAATTTTCGCCAATGAAAATTCCTCAGGCAACTCACCGGTATGAGCATCTTCTATTATAGAATACATGGGGCAATTGAGGAAATAAGCCATTTGCACAGTATTTCCCTCTCTCCAATCTCCTTTGTGGGGATAAAGAGAATAAGTGAATTCATGGACTTCTCTGTCTGCATCTACATTTGGATATATTGCAGACTTTAACAGTGAGATTCTTATAACACTGTCTTTTATATCATGGCCATATTTGCTTTCATTAAGCAGGCTTACACCATAATCATCCTCTGAAAGGTCAACCCATTTATGCGCTACTGATTCAAATCTTGCAACGTCCCAACTGGTATTCCAGTGCGTCGGCCTTTCTACGTTGCCATATTGTATTTCGAATGTAGCTTTGTCAGAATGCACATCAACAGGAAAAGCAGCTTTAAGGAGTATTTGCTTTTCCTTCCAGTCTACCCGTGTCTTAAAATCTATTCTTGGTACCTGGTTGTAGATATAAATATACTGCTCAATTATAGAATCTAGAAACTTCCTTATCAACTTTACTGCAGTTCTTACAGGACCATTTTCTACAACTTCTGCACTTTCAACATCATTTACTTCCCACATCTTTTCCTGGTAATATATGTTTATATCCCATGCATCATAATTATGGGGTTTATCTTCAAAAGCCTGTATTACATTTGCCCTTTGACCTTCTTTAACAACTTCCCTGCAATTTACCTTATCATAAATGGATGTTATGTTGTAGTTTTCATCAAACTTTATATCAAAAAACTCATTGCTTATAGAATTTATTGAATTAATAGAATTTGTTGACTGTTCAACATTTATCGGCCTTATTTTAAAAGCTTTATACCCCTTTGAAGGTACATTTTCAGCAAAGAATAATACCCTGCGCTTACTCGGATTATTCACTTTCTCAGCTTTTGTTACAACCCCGCAATCTGCTATGAGCTGGGAAGGTAAGACTTTACCATTGCGGTCAATAATCTCCACGGCATTATACCCATCAGGTAATTCAACCTCTACCAGATCACTCCGTTCAAAGCTTAATTGATTAAATACAGTAACGGATGTGTCCTTAAGGTCTATTTTTGCAGCAATGCCTTTAATTGCATTATTAATTAAATTCCGCCCTGCTTCAGTTATGGCAAGGTACTGCTCCTTTGAATCTTCATATACTTCTTTTATTGAAGATCCGGGGAGTATATCGTGGAATTGGTTAAGTAGAAGAATTTCCCAGCCATTATTAATTTTTTCCTGCGGATATTCACCCCATCCAGCAACATATTTGCCTATAACAGACAGCATTTCTGCATCTTGGTAGAGAAACTCGCACTTGCGGTTGAATTTTTTGTTTCTAGCCATGGAAGTATAAGTACCCCTGTGATACTCAAGGTATAGCTCTCCTACCCATTTGGGAAGTTTTTTGTTTCCTGCAAGTTTTTTCTCAAGTTTTTTAAAATAATCCAAAGATTTACCGATTTTTACTTTGGGACAACCGGGTATTCCTTTTGCCATTCGCCTTGCGTTTTCAAGCATTTCCTTGGTAGGCCCACCACCGCCGTCTCCATACCCGAAGGATACTAACACATCATTGTTCAGATCTTTTTGTTGATACCTCTCCCAAGCCCCTATTATCTGAGGTGGTGCAAGAATACCATTATATGTAGTAATGTAGGAATTATTCTTAAAATTCCTTTCCCTGGTAGTTATGAAATGAGTCAGTATTTCGGTACCATCTATCCCCCTCCACATAAAAGTGTCATATGGCAGTTTATTATACTCGTTCCAGCTGATTTTGGTTGTCATAAAATAATCCACACCGGACTTTTTGAGTATTTGTGGCAAAGCAGCACTGTATCCGAAAACATCGGGCAGCCACAGTATTCTGTTTTTTATACCAAACTCATCCTTGAAGAACCTTGTACCGAACAACACCTGCCTGACCAGGGATTCCCCCGACGATATATTACAGTCAGCTTCAAGCCACATTGCCCCTTCAGGCTCCCATCTTCCTTCTTTCACTCTTTCCTTGATTTTTTCATAGATCTCAGGATAATCTTCTTTTATAAATTTATACAATTGGGGTTGACTTGACATAAATATATATTCAGGATATTGTTCCATAAGTGAAAGTACTGTTGAAAAACTCCTTGCAGTCTTTTCCCTGGTTTGTGCCAGTGTCCACAGCCAGGCCACATCTATGTGGGTGTGCCCAATACATGTTGCAACATAGTCTTCGTGGCCGCAGTACTTGGCATAAAATTCTTTCTCCAGGTATTGGTTTGCTCTGTCAACAGATTCATAGAAACCAGTCGAAAATGGTTTACGCAAATCCAGAATATTTATTGTTTCATTCAAAAACCCAATTATATCAATTCTTCTCTTATCTTCTTTTTCAAGAAGAACTGCCACATCATACGGTACTTTTAAATTATAGTAAAGACTTTCCACTTTTCTGTCCAATATGGCAATAGTTGCATTAAGCTCAACCAATCCTTCGTGCATTCCCGAATAAGCATGGAGCATGACATTGTAAACCTCTCCGGCAGAAGCCTTTTCAGACAAGATAATTTCCCTGTGGTTTACATCCAGGCCTTGAATTAGATTACCATTAATAAAAACTACAAATTGGGGATTTAACGCGTCCCATCCCCCTTCTCTTCCGGTTTTTACTTCAAGCACCACTGTCTTTCCGTCAAACTCTTTAGGGATTTCCACATTGGTGAAGAACAAGAAAGATTTGTCTCTTTCACCCCACCTGTCTCCAGGGTTAAATTCAACCCAGCCCTCGGAATCATCAAAATCTATATTGCGAGCACTGTATGGGCCGGGTTTCATTTTAAATTTAGGGATGTTTCTTTTTTCAGGGTGTATATAACCCTGAAGTTCATTAATTATTCGTCTGATTCTTTCTTCATAAAAATACATGATTCTCTCTCCTTCCTGGCACATATGCCTTTATTGCCTTAATATTACCAAATATTACGTATTTACCCATATCAGCTGGTATAAAAATTGATTCCCCAGCTCTAACGTCCATTTTCCTATTAAAATATTCTATACCTTGCCTGTTTTTTCCTCCATTACAATCATCCTCATCTATATTACCACTCAAACAACCGCCAATTCCATAACATATAGTCCCTTCTCCCTCAATAAAAATGTATATACAAAACCTGCTCCCATCTGCAATTTCTTTAACCTCACCCCGTACATCATATAATTCTACTGAGAAATACCTGTTTTTTACCAAATATGTTACTGTGCAATCATTATTAATTGGAACAGTAATTCCTTTTAATTTCCCTTGTTTTGCTGCAGCACTGGAAAAATCAATTACATCCAGGGCTTTCTGAATATGCAGTGGTCTTTTATTTCCGTCCTTGTCCACCCTGTTATAATCGTAAACCCTATAAGTATTGTTGGAGTTTTGCTGTACTTCTGCAAGCACTATACCTTCGCCGATAGCATGGATAATTCCTGCAGGGATGTTTATTGCATCCCCCTCAGACACTTCAATATAGTTCAGGTATTTTTCTACCAAACCATTTTCCAGGGCTTCTTTAAATACCCCCCTGGTAGTTCCGGGCTTTAACCCGTATATTAACTTCGCTCCGGGTTTTGCAGATATTATATACCACATTTCGTTCTTACCACTTTTATCCTCTTCGTGTAAAACAGCATATTTATCATCCGGATGTACCTGTACTGAAAGCTTATTATTAGCATCAATAAGCTTCACAAGCAGGGGAAACCTGTCTCCCGGCTTCCAGGATAGACTCTTCCCCATTGCCTTATATTGGAACTTGTTTATATATTCAGATAACGGCATACCTTGGAATTCGCCATTGGCAATAATGCTTTCCCCATCAGGATGACAGGATACCTCCCAGCTTTCTGCAACTATTCCTTTAGGAAGCACTTTTCCCAGTTTTTCCAGGTTTCTGCCTCCCCACAAATAATCCTTATATACAGGTTTGAATTTTAAAGGATACAACATTTTGCTTTTTTAACACTCCTCCATGCTCAGCAAAGAAATTTATAAAAAACAAAAGGTTTGAAGGCTTTAATCCTCAAACCCTTAATTTCGCTGGTGGGCGCTATAGGGATCGAACCTATGACCCCCTGCTTGTAAGGCAGATGCTCTCCCAGCTGAGCTAAGCGCCCTCTTCACTTATATCATTTACACTTATCTTATATACTGTAACAGTTAGTATACAGAAAATATTAAATAAAGTCAATGGCAAAAACTTTAATATTCTTCTTTAATTTAGTCTTATTATAGTTGAACTTATTATTTCACATTAATACTTAATAATGCTTCTTATTACTATTCCCTTCAGCACTGTTACTTTTTCTGAAGGATTGCAGTTTCCAACTCTCACTTCTCATTCTCCCCATTTATCCGTAATAATATAAAACCCCGATATAGCAGTTTCTAACTATATCGGGTCTGGATGGCTACATTGCTTCTATATTATTGAAATATTATTAAATTTAAAGTCTCTGAGCTTCCGTTTAATTATAGCTTATGAACATTTGCAGCCTGGGGGCCTTTTGCCCCTTCTACAACTTCAAACTCAACTTCAGCGCCTTCCTCCAATGTCTTAAACCCATCCATGTTTATTGCTGAAAAATGGACGAAAACATCATTTCCGTTTTCTCTTTCAATAAAACCAAAACCCTTTTCAGCACTAAACCATTTTACTTTCCCTTTTTCCATTATTAAATCCTCCTGAAACCAAACTTCTACCTGGTATATTACCAAGCATTTATCAGTTTATCATACTCATAAATATAATGTCAACTAAAATGAGCGCATTTC
>JABUEW010000130.1 GCA_013314855.1 Bacillota bacterium
GTTTCAATCCACGCTCCCGCGTGGGGAGCGACACAGTACTATACTCAAACCCATATGGTTCCTAGGTTTTAAGATCTCTTTCCGCAAACCTACAGATATTAGCCGAAATGCGATACTTCAAAACAAAGAAAAACTGGACAAGCCATTATATAAGTAGGGCCGCGATCTGACTTAGAAAAGCATGGGGACTTCTACTTTGCGCTAAATAGTTAATACTCCTTCGGGGTCATAAGTTGGTTTTGCTCCTACATGTTCAACCCTATTTTTCCAGTTTTTACCCAAGAAATAATATCTTAAACTATCTTTGTTAGGCTCAATAATCTGTTCCAGGTTTCTCTTTAACTGTGCGAATTGAACCGGGTCAACCAAACATTCAAAAATTGAGTTTTGAACCCTTTGACCGTAGTTTTGACACTGTTTTGCCACCTTTCGAAGACGTTTTTTTCCGTCAGCATCCTCTGTATTCACATCATAAGTAATTAAAACCATCATTTAAAATCACCATCATTTCATCAAGAACGGAGGGTACGCATCGAGGTCCCCTCTCAAATGGCGCGCAAGTAACATTGCTTGTGCATAAGGGATTAGCCCTATGGCAATCTTTTCTCCTAAATAAGGATGCATTACCTCTTCCTGTTTCCTTCTTTGCCAACTAGCAATGATTACCTTACGCATTTCCTCGTTCATTATAACCCCACCAGATTCCTTTACTATAAAGTTTTTTGCATCTACTTGACGATTGTTTATTATTGACAGGGTTAAACGATCCACTAAATACGGTCTAAGTTCCTCCATCAAGTCCAGGGCCAAGCTTGGACGTCCCGGACGCTCCTTGTGTAAAAAACCTACTTGAGGGTCCAGACCAACGGTCTCAAAAGCTGAAAAGCAATCATGTGCCAGTAAAGTGTACAAAAAAGATAGTAAAGCATTGGTCGGATCAAGAGGTGGTCTTTTACTCCGGCCAGTAAACTGGAAAACTTTCTTCTCATTTAGAATTAAGTTGTCAAAGACACCATAATAGGACCGGGCGGATTCGCCTTCTATCCCACGGAGAATATCAATATTTTGACAGTTAACGACTTTCTGTAACTGTAAGGAAAGAAATTTTACCGCATCCTGCACATCCTGAAAAGCCCCTTTGTCCCCATGAACACGCAAAAACCGCTGTAATACGCATCTACAATTATATACTTTTCCAAAGATAAAGCCCTTTGCAAACTGTAACGATTCTTCCGGACTATCAGCAATTCGGTATTGCCTTCTTCGTAACAGAACATTGCCGCTAACCCGCCCCGTCACTCTGGCTAAAAACCTTCCACTTTCCGAGTGAAACGAAAGAGCAACGTTTCGTTCAGCGCAAAGATGCATTAAGGCTGGGCTTGCTCCTGTATAACCAAAACACACAATGCCCTCCAAATTATGTACAGGTATACGTAACTTCGTCTCTTCCCCCACTAAAACTAATACATTCTCTCCATCCTTAGCAAGGTATGCTTCCGGAGAAGTGACATATAACACGTTAAGTAATTTCCTCAATGTTGGGAAGCTCACCTCCTAAAACTATTCTAACTCACGCAAGGCATCATCAAAATAGCGACGGACAGAACGTCGTTTGCTCATATGAGGTAAACAAATTTCTACCAAAGAACAACTCTTACAAGCTATAGTCTCTTGAGGCAATGGAGACACCCCTTCATTAAAAAGTCGATGCATCTCCAAAGCCAGTTCCATTACCCGTTGCCTAAGACCATCATCAAAATCCACCCTTTGCCGCCGCCGGATTCGTCCATAAAACATATCGCCTCCAGAAATAGACGTTTGGAACATTTCCTCTAAACAAATCCCTTGAGCACAAAGCTGAACTATATCACGGTCATCAGGTTTTGGTTTCCCGTACTTGTATTCTACAGGATAGGGTATCCACCTCCCAGGGCGATTTTTCAACTGAACCCCATCTTCGCTGCGGTGAAATTCCACAACATCGGCCATCCCGTATAGGCCTAATTTATAAGAAACGATCGGCAGGGAACGAGTAACAAGCACCGTTCCCCGCGCTTCTGTAAAAAATGGGTCATCCACTCGTTCATGTAGCTCTCTGCCTCCGAAAGTAAGCAGGTTTTCCTCCCATTGTTGCTCAATATAGATTAAAGCCCATTGTCTACGGCAAAAAGAAAAATGCTGAATTCCTGAGAGAAGAAGAAGATCGTCATCCGCATAAAACATCATCTTGTCCTATAACCCATTAACAATCTCCGGTGTCAAAGACGGTAATTCCTGTAATTGAAATTCATAATCCAAAATGTCTTTTGGTTCAGTAACACCGGGCTTTACAGTTACATTTAATGACCTATGAACCTTAGCCGATGAATATTGTCCATTTTTACAATTATGCTTCCACCAATATACCTTATAGACTTCCATGCTGCCTTCAGGCCTTGCGGATGAAGCATCATTTTGAAATAAGCTTATAATAGCCTGTTTGATCGCTTCAGCATCTTCATCGCTAAAACCAGTTTTGCTAGCAAGTTGAGGATTCATGCTTCCATAAAAAACATATACCCCGTGATCCACACGATGTTTCATCCCCATAGTATCGGGAGTTTTCTTCAGACCATCGCCTTCATTTGTTGTACTTTTAGTAATCTGAATACTAGACAGATCAACAGGGCTAATACTAAAAGCTGGATGAATAGAAACTGGCCCTCTTATCCCTATTGATATACCTTGTTCTTCACCCTTTTTTTCAAACGCAAAAACTTGTCCGAAAGCGCGAACATCTATCCACTTCTCACATACAGCTTTTATGTAACCCTCTCTATCATGATCTTTGCTGGATATTTTAAACTGTTTCTCAAATTCTAACTGTCTTGCTCTTAAATTCGGGTGCTCGTCTGTCTTGTTATCATCTGATTGAACAAAAACAGATTTTCCAGATTCCATCAAACGGTTCCTAATTTTCCTTTTTATACAAACGTCTGATATTTCTCCCAAGCCATTATAATTGACACGAGGTCGGTTTCCGTTTAACGGGTCCCCATTTGGATTAGCATTCTTCACGCTAATTATCACCGCGAAATCAATCTTGTTTTTCAAGGTTTCCATGGTAAGCCTCCTTTTTTTAAAATTAAATTTTCATGAATATTCGGTGTCAACTCATTCTTGTAACATACCTTCTTCTGGATCTTCTTCTTTTTCTTTGCTACGAAGAGCCTCACGTTGGCAATGGTATCCGAGCAAGAATTCACCGCTTAATTTCTTATCGTTGGTGTAATCATCCGGTTTAAACTTCGTAGTTACTTCAGAGATTAAACGCTGCCTTGATAAAGATTTAGCGCCTAACCTAGCTTTGTAAGGTTGTAATGATAATTCGATTGTTCTCCATGTTGTATAAGGGTGGTCGGCAAATCGTTGCATTAATCTCGCAGCGGTTGTTGGACGGTCTTCATTAGCTTTGCTCAACGCCCATTGTTCCAGATTATCCGCTAAAGCCAACAATCTACCGTATAGATAATCCCTTGTTGTACGGTTTTCATCCAAGGCCATATCATATTCCTCCTTTTCATGATATTTTCTATAAAGCGCACAGGCAATGCTGAGCGTCTTATTCCATTCCCAGTTTTCCATGGCAATTCGATTAGAAGCTTGCCGCACAACTGATTCTACCAAATCTCTAGGAATTTTCTGCCCATCAATAATACAGGGGAGAATTCGTTCTACAGTCGCGTTACGAAGCCTATCATCGACCTTACTACCATAAGCCGCTTCCGCTATATCACTAGGAGCAGGTGCCCCAACAAATTGTATATATATTGTTTTCTTTTTACCAGCAACATCTATTTCCTTCGGCCGATAGTTATGGATCCAGCAACATGTCTGATGCCAATTTTCTACTCTTGCTAGAAAGTCCGAACCAGTCAGTTCACGATAAAAAGTAATGGACATCCTTCCCGGGGTAGCGGAATCCAATCCCATTACAACCACTCCTGTGGTATCACCAAGGGTTACGCTATAACCAGAAATTTTTTTCTTTAATCTAAGAGCTAGATCTTGTGCATTTGAGGCAATGGGTTCCGAGTCACTTTCCAGTTTATCAAACCCCATTATAGAAAAGGAATCTGCTAAAGGGTCAGGAATTTGTTCTCCGGTTATAGCCCATGCTACAATTGTTAAGCCTGGTGTTCTACGTTTTCCTTCGTAAAATACTTTGCCTTGTCTTTCAATCAACCACCGAAGCGCTAGATGGGATTTTTGAGAGATGTCTAAACTAACACCACAAGCTTGTCCTGCAGTTAGAAAACGACCACGGAAAGTAAATCCACTGGTATCATTAGCAGAGATAAGCTTGGCACTATCGGTATCATTCCGCAGTTTTTTGGGGTGCTGATCTGCCTCCAATAGATCTGTGCCTACAACATAACAAAGAGTTTTAGTTTTTTTAGTAGATGAATAATACTTAATCCAACTCTCATATAAACTCATATCTAACCACACAGCGCTTTGAGGATCATTAGGGATTTCAACTATCCAACGAACAAAAGCATCGGCCTGTTCATCCAAAGATAGCTTGAAAATATCAGGAATATTATCTTTTTGTTTCTTGTCCCATTTTTTTAGGAGCTTTCCATTTTCTCCGACAAATAACACTTTGCTATCAATAAGATCTTTTACAACAGTTCCTTTCTTTACATATTTTAGGACCGCTTCCGCCTTGGGATGGGAATGCTCCGACGCACACCATCTTTCTAACAAATATTCATAAGTAATTGTTTTCTGGAGTGTCTTGGGGAAAATATCAATTAGTTTATATTTGTTTTTTATAATAGTCTCTGTATCTACAGAACCTTCTCGTATTTTTTCTATAGATTCGTTTCTATTGATAATAACTACTAAATTTGGGATTTTCACTAATTCACTAAATATCTCATGCAGTTTCTTTTTATATTTGTCAAAGAACTCTTTAATCGATATATAACTAGTACCCTCCAATTCATTTTTGAAATATTCGGTTTCTATGTCATTATTTCCATATGGTGAATCGTCAAGGCGAAAACAAGGTTTCTTGCTCCCTCCATACTGCTGATAATCTGCGGCTACATACTGTAATTTATCACAGAGTGGATGCGGCCTTAACCCACTTGTTCTTCCCCCAGAATCTTCCGTACAAGGAATAATTGTCTTCGCGTCATCCTTTGGGACCACTCTCGCCCGCTTAAAATTGCCTTCTTGGTCAATAGTAACTTCTATTTGGGCTATTTGAGTGGTATGGCAGATCGGAAGAAGAGGCGTGTTATTGTCATCAGTACTTTTCCCAACCATAGATTGACAATTTTCATAAGTCTCATAGAGCTTTTGTATCCAACTCATTACCTAACCCCCTCTGTACAATACCCTTCTAGAAGACCTTCCTCATCTAAACCAACAGATACGGGAGGATTCGCAGACATTTTTTTTACGAATTTACGAATCTCGCAGTCTTCCGGACGGATAAACTCAATAATACCATTGACCATCTTCGGTCGCCAAAATCTAGCGTGAAGTTCATCCTTACCTAATTCATCAGGGTAATCAAATCCATGGAACATCAGATCAAATGACAATTCTCCATAATTGTCGTAAAAGCCCTCGCCCTCGCCGAAACAGCATGGCTCCACATAGCCCTGGCACTCGCGCGTTCCCAGAAAAATATCCCTTCTGCCACCCCGCTCAATCATCCGCTTGGCAACAAAATAATGCTTGTTCTCGTTCCGATCCTTCGACATATCCTCACGATGCAAGTTCCATTTAAAATGTGCCTGAACCTGATACTCCACATCGGAAAGATAGGTATATATTGAAAGGGAATAGGGTGCTTTACTCTCGCCATAGTTGAGTGGCTTAACGCTCTTTGTCTGTGTTTTTATCGGTTTCATAACTCTCACTTTATCGATAATCCAAATAATTGTGGGTTTCCAATAAACCGATTCTATGATACCTTTTAGCGCTTGGTAGGTTGGGATTTGGTAAGAACATTTTTCCCCTCCAATCTTAGTCAGTGGGTCAGTAAATAGGGCAAATTTGCCGTAGACTTTAAAACTCACCTTGTTCTCCATAACTTTACCTCCTTAACCCTGTAAAACTTCCATTTCATTAACAACAGACTCACTCATACCATATTCATCGTTGTAATATCGTGTATCCAGATAGAAAACACCAGTACCTTTTTGCGCTTCACGAATGATTTTTTGCTTAAAAAGCCTGTCAAACAAATCTGGAAAAACGTTAACGGAATATCTCTGCGCCCTCTTTAATAATTTATACTGCTTCTCCAGGTTGTCCGCGGCACATAACTCAGTAATAATCTCTGCACCTTCTTTATAAGGAACGACTACTCCTCGTGTTGGTGCGCCTATCACCTCAAAAGATTTTGCCGCAGCCATAAACGATTGCCGCAGTAATATTTGAGGATAAGATTGATTTATTCTTTGAAATTCCTGAATGGTCTTGGTATTTGTTGATAAAAGCTCAAACAGATCGTCCGATCTACCGACTACTGAATTACTGCCGACCGGATAATTCATTATGTTTGCTCGCTTAAAGAAATAATACTGATAATAACGTTCCATCACTTTTGGGCTTAAAAGATCACCTCCAAACTGTTCTGGATCGGTTTTATACTCATCAAGTATACGCTCAGCTATATCTCTACCCTCTTTGATATCTATCAATCTGTCAAGATTCTCTTCCTGAGGATTAATGACAAAAACTCTCCCTAGTTGTGGCCTTGCTCCATTTCGATTACAACGGCCGGCGGCCTGTGTAATCGAGTCGAGCCCTGCAAGATAGCGTATTACTGAACCAAAATCTATATCAACACCAGCTTCAATTAGTTGAGTGCTGATGCAGATAACCGGTTCCTTCTTTTCTAAATACTTTCTTATATCGTTTAATACTTCTATTCGATGCGCTGGACACATATTTGTACTCAGATGAAAGGCCTGAGTTGTCAAATGACTCTTCACTTGTTGGAAAAGCTCCCTTGCTGATTTTTTAGTGTTTACTACAACCAAGACACTGCCTGTTTCATTTATCTCTTTATCAATAAGATTAATAAGATCAGAGTATGTCCAGCCACCAATCTTGCGTTGGTCGTAAACCTCCACTCGTTTCAATTCTTTAAATAATTTCTGGACATCCGAGACCATTTGCTGCTCTGTAGTAATATGTAGAGCCCTTTCTTTAGGTTTCACTTCATTCAACAAAGGCTGGGTGGCAGTACTTAGTACTACCGTTGAACCACAGTTTTGTACTAAAAATCGTATTGCTACATTAAAAAGATGGACACACTTAATAGGTAGGGTTTGTATTTCATCAAAAATGATAATAGAGTTCGCTAGCTGATGCATTCTTCGAGCGTTTCTTGTACCAAAGCCAAATAAAGCTTCCAAAAACTGAACCATGGTTGTAAATATCACCGGCGCATCCCAGTTTTCAGATAAAAGCCTTTGCTGAGTGTTTTCTTCATCTGGGGTCAAGTTAGAATGATGTTCCAGAACAACATCAATTGCGAATTTCCCTTCATCTGTTTTATCTTCTAAAACCTCCCTCGCTGTTTCAGCATTCTGATCAATAATTGAGGTAAAGGGAATAATGTAGAAAATTCGGTCCATTTTATGCTTATTTGCATGGTTTAAAGCAAAGCGCAGACTTGCTAATGTTTTGCCTCCCCCAGTTGGAACCGTTAGTTGGTATAGGCCTTTTGGTTTGCTCGAAAACTTAAAGCACTGGTTGGAGATATCCTGACGAAGAGCATTCACTTTTCTTCGTTTAATATTCTCATCGCTTTGATTATCAAATTTACTTAAATACGAATTCAGTTTCTCTATCAACACCGACCAAGAAACATAAGACACTTTGTTTCTTAATTCCCCTGCTTCCGGGAATTCAAAATTCGCAGTGTCAAGCCTGTCCGCATCAATAAGACAACTAAAAAGGAATCTCGTTAATAAACCGATCTTAAATGTAAGCGTTTCCTTAGAGTCATTTTCTTCTTGCAAAGATAGTAGCTTTTGCCGCAATTGACTTATAATTAATCTATCGGATAATAACTCTTCCATTTTGTGTCTTACTTTATCATTCAAGTTGGATAGTGCCTCTTTGGCTCTTGTTTTTTTATCTGATTTATTTATCCGTCGAGAAAAATTGTCTTCACCGTTCGGTGTTAAGGCGTCTATTAATCCAGAATGGTGTGAAGCAATTGCTATAGACAGAATCTGTGATGCTATCAAGCCATCATTACCTTTACCAGAAAAATGTAGATTTATAATTTGAGCCCCAGCAGTCGAATGGTCGATTTTACCTTTTTTTCCTGTAACATCTATGTAATCATCTTCATCAGGATCAATTAAATCAACTGCTGATCTTATATACTGGTCAAATTCTTGAGTTGCTTTACCTAGATCATGCAATAATCCGAGCAGTTCTCCGTGTTTCTTTAACCCAATTTTTGAGGCAAATTCGCCTGCCAGTAGAGAAGTTTCTTGTAAATGTACCCATAAGCTTTGATTTTTTTTATCTTTTTCACGGTAATGCGCAATAAACTCCACCTTAGTTTCAAGGTTTTCTTTAGAAGACTTGTTTTCTATGATAATCCCTCCTTCTCCATAAGCTTAACTCCAATTTTCATCCTTTTCATACGGATAAACACGATTTAACCACCTAAGTAAGAAAGCATTACCAGTTTACATTATGTAAACATGTGTTATAATCCTTATATTAAAGGGGGTTATATCACATGATAAAAATAAATCTAACATCAGAAGAAAGATACCGTCTGGAAAGGCTCAGTAAACAAGGTAAAGGAAAGATATCTTTCCGAGCTAATATCATTCTTCTAAACGATGCAGGCAGTAGTGCGCCTGATATCGCAAAAGCATTGGGCATAAGCCATCCCACTGTACTATCCTGGCTCAAAAAATATAGAGATAGTGGTATTGACGGGCTTAAGGATAAAGAACATAAGGTTGGAAGGCCTGCAACACTGGGGGATAAGACCCGGGATGCTCTAAAGGAGTTTATGGATAAAAGTCCATTAGATTTTGGGTATCTCCAGACGTGCTGGACCATTTCCCACATTCTTTATCAACTGCAAACTGAATACAGCGTTAACCCCAGTAAAACAACCATAAAAAGGCAATTAAAAAAACTTGGTTATCGTTGGGGACGTCCCCGACATACGGTAGTAAATGCTGAAGACCCTGAGGCAGAAGCTAAGATGGCTGCCATCAGAGAAGCAATCAATAACGCAGGTCCCGATGACTTAGTTGTGTTCGTGGATGAATGGGATGTACACTTGCTCCCTCCTTTGAGGGCAATGTGGATGCCACCTGGTAAACAGGTGCGCATCCCTACCCCAGGGACAAACAAAAAGAAAGCAATTTTTGGAGGTTTGGATGTGTTAAACGGACAATGGTTCTATCAAATCTTTGACAGAAAGAGGACGGGTGAGTTTTGCGAGTATCTGTCACAGATTGAAAATGCTCATACTACAGGAACCATTTATATTATTGCTGATAATGGTCCTTGCCACACCTCCAAAGGTACAGCCAAATGGATTGAAAAGCATCCACGAATAAAACTATTGTTTTTGCCAAGGTACAGTCCACATCTTAACCCTACTGAAAAAGTGTGGTGGTTTTTAAAGAACCGTATTTTTGCTAATAGGTGTTATGCATCTTTAGATGACATCATGCAAATAATACATAACTTTTTTGTTAAGCTTAAACCGGTAAAGATATTGCAGCTTGCACCTGTAAATATTTAAACTGGTTCCGGCTTATTACTTAAGTAATACTATCTTGGTAAATTGACTAATAAATATATATATGATGATACTACGGCCTGTCGAAAAGTGATTATTCCATCCTTTAACAGACCGGCATAGTTGCTAATAGAAGCATTATTACAGTTGAAATATTCTCAACTGAGTTCCCTTGCTTAATCAATTGTTATTGCCTTATTTGAATAAGCCTAGTCATCACCAATTATATACTTAT
Source organism: Bacillota bacterium (assembly GCA_013314855.1). Lineage (NCBI taxonomy): Bacteria > Bacillati > Bacillota > Bacillota bacterium. The sequence continues at coordinate 10,032 of JABUEW010000130.1, forward strand.
GCCACCGACAAATAAGGTCGGGAACATACATTCTGCCTTATCTGATATAATTGCTTAGCATATTTTCCGCTTCTTTCATTATTTCCTTCCTCAGTTTCTCAGGGTACAGCACCTCAGCATGTCTGCCAAAGCCGAGGACCCATCGCTTTACTTCACCCAGTCCTGATACGGTCATGCGCAGGATAATTGAACCATCATCCTGGGGCTCAATCTTTTGCGTATGGTGCCATCGTCTTTCCCGTACCCACCTTGACTGGTGCCGGTCAAAACGAATACATACTTCTTGACTTTCTTCTCCTGTCTCTATCCCTAATGCGCTGGACAAATAGTCTTCTAAAACAAAGCCTTCCGACATCTTGAAGGGCTCCTTAGTATTCTTCAAGTCAAGTATCCTGTCCAATGCAAATATCCTAATTGCTTCTCTCAAATTGCAGTATCCAATCAGATACCATGCCCCTTGGTGATACCTAAGGTGATACGGGTCGACATACCGTTCGTTTATTTTATCACTGCTTGCACTGTAATACCTCAACCACACTTTTGTTTTATTCTCTATTGCAGAAGCAAGCCTGCTGTAGTTTTGCACCACCCTTTCTTCGTCACCCCTCAAAGGCTTGATATCGAAGGACACTATATCGTATATAGAGGACAAATCAACTATATCATCCTCCGGTATTGCCGCCAGTATCTTTTCAAATGCATTTCGGATGGTATTCTCAAAAGGCGTGCCCATAAACTGAGACAAAAGCCTTTGCCCCAAAAACAAAGTAATAAGCTCCTCTTCAGTAATGCTAAGGGGCGGCAGCTGAAACCCCTCTTTCTCATAGTAGTAGCCTTTTTTTGAATGGCAATAACAGATAGGCGCGCCTAACCGATCGCGCATGTGCTCAATATCGCGTTCAACGGTTCTGGTGCTTACTTCAAATTTTTCTGCGATTTCGGAAATCCGCGGGTAGCGATTTGTGCTTAGGAGTTTGTGGATATGATATATGCGGGCATAATGAGCGCGGCTGAAGGCTGTGGCGCGAGAGTTGTTACCAGATGCCATTGACAACATCTCCCCCATTTGATGATATGATATATTTCTCATAATTTACCACTAAATATTTTCATTCGGCAGACTATGCAAATTTCCTCTATTTATCCATAAATTTCTATACATATTTTTATTTTTCAAAATATAGTTTTTTACGAAGATTATTTACATTCATGCTTATCAAAAACAAAATCAGCATATTGGGCCTACGTTAGGATAAGGTTTAAATGGGTAAGATTTTATATATCAATTTCATCCTTTTCTGGCTTATTATGTCATATAATTGTTAACATCGCCGTATCTTTTTATATTCTACGGAATCCCTCAACCTTCTACTGCCTTTTCTGTGTTATGATAATATATATGACTTCTATGGAGGGTTGCTCAAATGGAAAATGCAGGAACATGGATAGCAG
>JABUEW010000131.1 GCA_013314855.1 Bacillota bacterium
GACTCAAAGCCTTCATATCGTTTAGAATCATTGGGATCCGGTAATACCAGCCTCTCCAAATCTTATTTTACCCAGAATGGTATAACATCTTCCAACAAAGTTTTCCTGTATAAATCAGCCCATTCCTTTAAAAGTTTTGCCATAATCATATATCTCCTTTATACTTATACACCAAAGATTTTTTATTATAAATCCAGATACGTAATTCCCGGTTTAATCATTTCTGCAAGAGCCAATCCTGCAAAACCGGTAGCAGAAATAGAGCATCCTGTCCACGACTGAAGACTGTGAGGTCCCCATGGAAGATCCGGATCATCAACCATTACACCCAGCAGCCTGGCATATTTAGGCGTGCAAATGAATTTTCTCAACATTCGGAGTTCATTTTTGATTATCTTCAGTTTATCGGTCTCAATACCAAATTCCCGGCTAAATTCATGAAATGCAATCAATATTAAAGGAATTGCCGCACTTTTTGAATTATGCCAGATATCTTGCAGGGGATACCATGCAGCTCCATTTTTAGCCTTAATAAGTCCTTCGGAACCAAAAAAGTATTTTTCCAGGGCATTATATACATTTTTACGTATGTCCTTATTAGAGCTTAATCTTGCTGCTACAATTGCTTCAAGTATGTAAAAACCGTCTCCAAAATAAGTTGTAAGCTGATAATGGGGTTTGTCAGGATAAGTCCCATCAAATGGCCAATTCAAAAACTGGCCGTTGTCATTCCAGTCCCTTATAAGAAAAGAAATAGCCTTTTCAGCAATATTCATGTACTTTGGATTTCCCGATACTTTCGAATAAATAGCCATCCCCAACGATGTTGTTGCAGTTGATACACTGTATACGTTTCTTGCAAATTTTCCTGCAAGCCAACCATTATAAAATCCCCCATCTTGATGTTGAAATCTAAGTGCCCAACCTTCATAGTATTTATTCACCGCTTCCATATATTTGCTCTTTCTTTCAGTATCAACATAATAGCATGCACTGGCGAGTGCTGCAACCATACTCCCTACATCCGCAAGATTCATCCAGTATCTACTCTTAATATAATTAATATCGCTTTCACTAAGTGAACTTATGGGCTGGTTTCTGCATACTTGTGTAAATGCACCTTCAGGTAATTGTTCACTAACAAACTTGTCCAGAATATTAACTGAAATATCAAGATACTCACTCTCATCAAAGAGATAATATGCTGTCAAAAGCGTTCTTATAGGATAAGAAGTTGTATACCAGTACTTTTCATTAGTTTCTCCATAATTGGTAATATCTCCTAAAAAACCATCGCTTGTTCTGTTTGCTACAAGCCATCTACATATTTCTTTAAGCATTGCCTCCGGATCATCTCTTCCCTCTGCCTCTACTTCATAAACTGATGGAAGTATATCAGACGGGGCATCATCAAAAATCTTTACCAATTCTTCTTTAATAATATCCTCTTTACTCAGTTCTTCTTCAACCGGCTCTTCTTTAATCAATTCGTCTTTAAACAGCTCTTCTTTGCAACTATATATTTCAAGTGCATTAACAATACACCTCTTGCCTTCGTTAGCAGTAAAACGTACAGCCAATACTCCGCCTTCATGTTCCAATATACAATCCTTTTCAACAACTTCTCCGCTTTTTACTATTACATCATCTAACTTCATTATTCTTTTGCCTCCGCCCATTGGTGTTTTTGCTTCCACGTTGTAAAACTCTACTTTAAAAGGGTCATAACTTTCTAACGGATCATAAAATAATAATTTAATCAAATACTTTCCTTTTTTAAGCCCTACTCTAAATTCACACTTTTGCGCGCTTACAAAATCCTTTATTGGCCTATCATCAATAATATTTTCAATATCTTTTCTCTGAACGCAATTAACTCTGCTAACCCATAAAAAGCGAGACGACATATATGTCTGACCTACCTTTATGTACCCCTTTGCTGCCGGGATGCTGTCATGCCCAAAATCAAACCTTATAATCCTTCTCATTTTTCTTTTCTCCTTCATACTATATTTTCATACTATATTTTCTTAATATTTTATATTTTCATTTATATTTTTTCTTTTTTTATTATAGCATTTTCTTGGGAAAAATACAGTAAACGGGACCATCCGGCACTTAAAATGTAGATGGCCCCATTATAGCTAACCTTTTATAAACCAATTCATAAACCAATTCATGTTATTACATCTGTTTTTGTTCTATTTTTATATATTATATTTTAATTAAATATTGCTATATTATTGCTATATTGCTAAATATTAGTTATTTTAATTATTAATTGCTTTGATAATATTATTTACAATTGTGTCTCCATTTTTGTAAGCTTCATTCAGTTCTTTAAGAGATCCTTGTTTTAACAAGTATGAATAAAAATGCCGTATTAAAGGTTCAAAGTTATCAATAATCCCCTGTTTTTGCATGAATTCAATCAGCACCCATGTATATTTTTCAAAGATTTCCCTCACGGACTCAATATCTGTATTGCATACTTCGTTCTCCTCAATCTTTAAAAAAGATAGGGACATGATGATTTTTTCCTTATCCATGGTCTGAAGCACCTGTCTTAAATATTCCACTCTCTCAGCCTTTTTAAGATTATTATTTACATAAATTACCGGTATTTCATCATAAGTAATCAATTTCCTTTTTCCTGATATAAAACGGTACTGGCATGCAGTTCTCGCCTGGGAATACATGGCAGGGAGCGCAAAAATACCTTCTTCTATCCGGCTTAATCCCCCGGAAATATGAATTCCAAGTTGTTCCCATAGACATTTACCAATATTCATAAATAAGGACAATAATTTATTTTTTAATTCTGTCCGCCCAACTGCTTACTGTAATGAAAAAATAATACCGTATTCTTCCATTGAAATGCAAAAAGTGTTCCCATAATACTGCTGTTGGACAATCTCTTCAACAATATTCCCGATTGCAAATGACAGCAATTCGTTATCTTTCTCCCATGGACCTTCAAGTATTGTACCTATGTTGTCGATGCATATAATCATAAATATCATCTTTCCATCTATATGCTTAAGTTCCAGATCTTCTGCCTTCCGTCTGATATCCTCGCTGTTTGTATATCTACACCAGATAATGTCCCTGAAGAACCTGTCCTTGATAACACTTCGGTATTTCTTCCAATTCCATGGAAAATCGCATTCTCAACAAGAGGTTGCAATAACATATTTGGAATCTTGTAATTTAGAATATGCTCCTCGATTGCATAACTTATCTTAATCTTATTATTATAGCAAATATGCTGTATATATAGAAAATCGTTTAAATTATTGATTTCTTCGGCTATGGAAATAATGGTACCCGCCTTTCCCAGTGTTCTGCTTAAAAGCCGGCTCAAACTTTGAAGAATATCTGCCATTTTGGCATAACCCTCCATCATAGCTTCAAACCGTATACAACCCAAAATATTGTATAAAAAATGTGGATTTATCTGGTATTGGAGTAGTTTAATTTCAAGGTCCTTTTTTATTCTCTCCTCCTCAATGCTTTTTTGGAAAAGTTTTTTAATTTGTTTTACCATGTAATTGAAACTCCTGGTTATCTGTCCCAGTTCATCACTGTCCACAGCCGGAACTTCAATGTCAAATTTACCATTTTCTACCGTCAGCATAGCAGCCTGAAGTCTCCTTATTGGTTGTGCGATATTCCTTGCAATGAGAAACGCTACACATAACAAGCTCACAAAACAAATAAGTGACAGAAAAAAAGTAAGATATCCTATATTTTTGATTTCCTTTATGTAGAAACTATATGGGATCAACTCGATTATTTTATGGCCGGTTTTTGAAATGGTGTAATATGCTGCCATATAGGTGACTCCACTAATCCTTGTTTCCACACAGCCATACTTATTCTCAATTATGCTTTTTGCAAAGAGGTAATCATTAATGTTCGTTCCCACCTTTTCTTTATCAGTATGCGATACTATCGTACCCTTCGAATCAGTTATCATTACGGTACCAATTTTTCCTACATCGGTATTTTCATAAATACCAGCAAAAACGCGCTCATCAAGGAAGACAAATATAGTACCTATATTCTGAAAGTTACGGATGTTTGTTGTATCGGCAATGGTCCTTCCAGCTGCAAAAACATACTTATTATCACTATAAGGATCAGGATTCTGAATGGTCCCTATCCAATTGATTTTCCCTTTCATTTCCCTGGTCTCATTATACCATGGATATTTTTTCCAAGCATCTTTGTTGGTAATATATGTGTTCTTATAGCTGTAAACTCCGCCGTCTTCACCAAAGAAAAAAACCGAAGCCGTATTTTGGTTCTGAAAATAATGGGTAAAATAATAAGTATTAAAAAATAAATCAAGGTCGTAAGTTATTTGCCATAATTTACTGTCCGACTGTGAAAGATCAACCTGGAAACGCTTATCACTAATAGCTATTTCAAGAATTCCCTCAATCTTATTTATTTCATTTTCCACATTTCTTCCCACCTGTGCCAGGGAATCCAATACAGCTATGTTTAATTTGTTAATAATGGCATTATAGGATATTTTATAAGAAAAAATACCCATAAGAATGATTGGTATCAGTGTTAACAGTAAAAAATTGGCAAGAAGCTTGTTCTGTATACTTCTCATATTATTAACCCCTTATAAGGCACAATGCTTTTTGCTTGCACCTTTATACTCAACTTTTACTACAAAAGCTATGTAATAATGATAAACCAGCAGTTGAGTAAATGCAAGTGACAAAAACTTTATGGTTATAATTTGTGGTAACAAATGTTGCTTTTTGGCGGATATATGAAATATAATTAAAAGAGTATAAATAGCATTTGCCTATGAACAAGAGGACAAAATAGGGGGGTTAAATGTGCTTTTTAACTCACTGGAATTTTTAATATTTTACCCAATTATAACCATACTGTATTTTATTCTCCCTCAAAGGGCGAGGTGGATTCTTTTACTTGCAGGGAGTTATTACTTTTACATGGCATGGCGGCCTGAATACATAATTCTCATATTAATATCTACTTCTGTAGCTTATTTTACCGGACTTAAAATGGGACGGGAGGAACATAAAGAAAAGAGGAAGAAATATTTATATTTAAGCCTTTTTGTGAATCTGGGGCTGCTTGCTGTATTTAAATACTTTAACTTTTTTAATGAGTCTTTAAGGACGCTTTTCCACCAATTAAATATACAATACAATGTTCCAGGCTTAAACCTTCTTCTGCCCATGGGAATATCCTTTTATACTTTTCAGACCTTAAGCTATTCCCTTGATGTTTACAGAGGAAGTATTAAACCGGAAAAACACTTTGGGATATTTGCACTTTATGTGTCATTTTTCCCGCAGCTTGTTGCAGGGCCGATTGAACGGGCAGAAAGGCTCTTGCCCCAGTTTTACAACAAGAACAAGTTTGACTATGACAGGGTAACAGCCGGCCTTAAAATTATGGCCGGGGGTTTTTTCAAAAAGGTGGTGGTCGCCGACAGGTTGGGGGTAGCTGTAAGCGCAATATATAGCAATCCTACCAAACATAACAGCATCCAGTTTATTATTGCTACAGTGTTTTTCGCATTCCAGATTTTCTACGACTTTTCAGGGTATTCAGACATTGCAATAGGAAGTGCCAAAGTAATGGGTTTTGGCCTTATGCAGAATTTTAAAAGGCCTTATTTTTCAAAATCCATAGCCGAATTCTGGCGAAGGTGGCACATATCCCTTTCCAGCTGGTTTAAAGACTACCTTTATATTCCTCTAGGAGGAAACAGGGTGAGCAGGATTCGCAACTATTTTAACCTTTTTATAACATTTTTGATAAGCGGATTGTGGCACGGGGCCAATTGGACTTTTGTAGTATGGGGAGCCCTTCATGGCATATTTCTTGTTATTGGAAAGGTTTTATCTTCGGTAAAGCAAAAACTTGTGAAGTTTACCAGGATAGAAAAAGTTCCCTTTATTCACAAGTGCATCCGGATGGTATTCACCTTTTCCCTGGTTACCTTTACGTGGATATTTTTCAGGGCAAATACAATAAGTGATGCACTCTATATAATTAGGCATTTGTTTACTGATATAGGAAATATAACCGATACTCAGTATCTGATAAATTCCATATCTGCCATGGCACTAACTAAATTTCAGTTCATTGTTTGCATTGTGGGGGTAATTATGGTAGAAGCAGTTCACTTTTTACAAAGGAAGAGAGATGTTATAGAATGGATTTCATATAGACCTGTCATTATAAGATGGGGCATTTATTCTGTACTGGTTACAATAACTTTTTGGTTGGCTTTTAGTGAAACCAAGCAGTTTATTTATTTCCAGTTTTAGAAGAGTGTACGGATAAAATTAGAAGGGTTAAAATTAGAAGGGTGGTATGGCAAAGTTAAATGAGGCTAAAAGTATTTATCTTCAAAGTAATATTGATAACATTAATAGCACTATTCCCATTATCTTTTATAAATTACATAGTTGACCCGTACCAGTTTTATAGAGAACCCACGCTATACAAACCCGTTTATTTCAACGATCAGAGATACCAAAACCCTGGATTGGCAAGAAGCCAGGATTACAGTCTTGCAATTGTGGGGACAAGCATGAGCGATAATTTCCTGCATTCCTATGTAGAAGAAAAATTGGGTAAGAAGATGGTGAGGCTTTCAACCATGGGGGCTTCCATGTATGAAGAAAAGCTCATGGTTAACGTTGTTACTCATGTAAAGAAGGCAGATACAATAATATGGGAGTTAAACTACTATTCTTTTAGAGGAGATACCAAAAGAGTAACGGAAACAGGAAGAGGTTTTCCTTATTATTTATATGATAACAACCCCATTACGGATTTAAAATATTTATGCAATTCTGATACTCTTTTAAGGTGCTATTATATATTTCTCAATGAATATAAAGGAAAGATGCATTATACAATGACTCATAATCTTGAAATGTTAAATACCTGGTACAGTACATCAAAATTCAGTAAAGAAAATGCCATGAAAGATTGGATACTTGCCCGGAACGACTTACAAAGGGCTAATCCTGAAGAATTCACATGGGACCAGTTGAAAGCAAATGCGGATAAAAATCTAATAAGTGTAGTAAAAGATAATCCTGGGGTTGAATTTATACTATTTTATCCCCCCTTTTCAATACTTGCCCACAAATTTCTTGATGAAAGAGGATTATTTGAAAATGAAATAAAGTTGAAAAGATATATATTTGAAAACTGTAAAAATTTAGAAAATGTAAAAATTTTTGATTTTCAGGATATAGAAAGTATAACCCATAACCTGGATAACTACAGGGATATGACTCATTATTCAAAAGAGATAAATGAGTATATAATAGATTCCATATCTTCCGACAGGCATATGGTTACAGAATGGAATATTGAAGAGAAGCTTACGAATTTAATAAAACAGATAGAAATACTTCTTACTAATTCTATCTGCTAATGATAAAATAAATTAATATTGAGAAAGTAATATTGAGAAAGAGAGGTTGATAAAATTGACACAGACCGGAATGTTGGAAACCAGGGTACTAAGTTCTCTTGAGAAGGTATTTGCCGACGAAGAGTTGAGAGCTTCAGAATGGAAGAGTGGCTCGATGTTGCTCAACGAAGTTTACTCTTTTCAGGTTGCCTATAAGTGGGATGGTTTTATGTTAAAGCAGGTTAATGTAAGTGTAAGTTCTGAGTTGTCTCAATGGATTACTCTTCGTAAAGTTGCGCTTATTCCTTCAGAAATGCCGTGCTATGCAGACCATGACGATAATGTTCTGCGTACTACCCCAGGATTATATCCTGATGCCTTAATGCCGATAAATGCCGAAGGGATCACCCTTTTACCCCGTCAATGGCGTTCCATATGGGTTACAATTAATCCTGACCGACAGGTAAAAGCCGGCAACTATCCAATTATAATAACTTTTACCTCTCCATCCGGGGATGAATTGGGTAAAGTTGAATTTAAGCTGGAAATAATTAATGCCATGCTTCCAAGACAAACACTAATTCATACTGAGTGGTTTCATACAGACTGCCTTGCTACATGGTATGGGGTGGAAGTTTTTAGTGATGAACACTGGAAGATTATAGAGAAGTATGTTCAAACTGCAGTAAAGCATGGTATAAATATGATTTTAACACCCCTGTTTACACCTCCTTTGGATACTGCAGTGGGTGGTGAAAGGCCTACTGTACAATTAGTTGATGTGGAAAAATGCAAGGATACATACAAGTTCGGATTTGATAAGTTAAAACGCTGGATTGACATGTGTCGTACCAATGGTGTTGAGTATTTTGAATTCTCTCACTTATTCACCCAATGGGGAGCTAAACATGCACCAAAAATTATGGCAAAAGAAGATGGAGAATACAAGCGTATCTTTGGATGGGATACCGATGCTGCAGGAGAGGAGTATAAGAACTTTTTGAGCCAATTTCTTCCTAAACTGATTGATTTTATAAAACAGAATAACCTGGAGGATTGTGCCTACTTCCATGTTTCAGACGAACCTCATTCAGACCATTATGAATCTTATAAAAACGCAAGTTTAATTATAAATGAGTATGTGGAAGGTTTCCCGGTTATTGATGCATTATCTGACTACAAATTTTATGAGACAGGCCTGGTTAAAAATCCCATACCTTCTACAAACCATATAGAACCTTTCTTGGAAAATAAAGTTCCAAACTTGTGGACCTATTATTGTTGCGGTCAATACCGCGAGGTAGCAAACCGCTTCTTTAATATGCCCTCTGCGAGGAATAGGATATTAGGAATACAGTTGTATAAATTCAATATTAGTGGGTTCCTCCAGTGGGGTTATAATTTTTGGTATTCTCAATATTCGCGTTACCCTATTGACCCATACAAGGTTACCGATGCCGGTTATGCTTTCCCCTCCGGAGATGCTTTTGTGGTCTATCCAGGAGAGGACAGCCCTATCGAATCTTTAAGGCTTGAAGTATTTTACGAAGCCCTCCAGGATTTGCGTGCCTTAAAACTACTGGAAGAACTTATTGGACGGAAAGAAGTTATTAATATCTTAGAGCAAGGGTTGGATAATCCCATAACATTTAGGCAATATCCTACCGACGCTGAGTGGCTTTTATGTAAGAGAGAAGAGATCAACAAAAAGATTGCTGAACATATTGTAGACAAGTGAGACAAGACAAGCAAGACAAGGGGACGGTTCTTGTGTCTAAATCAAAACCAAGAACCATCCCGACATGAGAACCGTTCGCTTGTCTACTTGTCTACTTGTCTACATCTATCATACTCTTATGTATCATATTGTTGAACGTTGGTTTCACCAGTACTTGCATCGGCCACTCCTTTATAATTTCTATATCCTTTACTTCTCAGCCTTTCCACATCTGTGATATCCAGTACTCTGGTATGGAGGGTATGTGACCATTCTTTCTTATCCTTATTTATATAACCCTGTATTATTATTGGTATCCAAGTAAGGTTATAGAATGGAAACAAAAGGAAGTAGCCTGTCACCTTTAAAGAAGCTCTCCCCTCTATAAAAATAAATATTACGCTTATATATGTAGTAAAAAAAAACAACACTGCCGATTGTAAGTTACGCAAATTTAATAGTTCAGAAAAATCAGTGAAAAGAATGAACCTAAAAAAGTTAAACAGCAGTATTACTCCACTTATTACAACTATTAAAGGCTGGATAACATACAATGCACAGTCAAAAGCAACCATATCCTTGTCCTTTATAAACTTATATAAAAGTGGCTTCACATATCTACACGCGCAATCAGCCTGACCTTGCATCCAGCGCTTTCTCTGTCTCCACGACTGTATAAGGGTGATAGGTTTTTCATCATAGACAATGGCCTCTTCAGACCAGTAAACTTTCTTGCCTTTTAATACAAGTTTTATGGTAAATTCAAGGTCTTCAGTTAAGCATGTAGCCCCCCAGCCTATCTCTTTCAGTGTATCTGTAGCCACAACAAAACCAGTCCCCCCAATTATACAGCTTAATCCCAGATAGTAACGTGCCAACTGAAAAAGCCTGTTGTTCAACCAGTAACTTATGGCATAACTCGCCGAAATCAGAGAGTCCAGAGGATTCTTACTGTCAATGTATCCTTGGATCACTTTATATCCCTTGCACAGTTGCTTATTCATTTCCTTAAGGAAATTTAAAGAGACAAGGTTGTCCGCATCAAATACACAGATTGCATCATATTTCTTCTCCATATTAAAAATTTTCTCAAACATCCATTCAAGTGCGTAACCTTTGCCCCTTTTCAGCTTATCGAACCTTTCAAAAACAATAGCTCCATTTTGTCTGGCAATTTCTGCAGTATTATCGCTGCAGTTGTCTGCAACTATAAATATATCATACATATCCGTAGGATAATCCAGGTTTTTCAGGTTTTTTACTATACTCTCTATTACTTTTTCTTCATTGTGCGCAGCTACAAGAAGAGCAAACCTGTTCACGGGAAAATAATTTTCTGCATTCTCTTCCTTTCTTTTAAACCATCCAAATACTGATATGACAAAATGATAAATAAATAGGGGCAATAAAGCATATTGAAGTACCAGAATAATTATTCCCACTATTGGTTTAAGAATCATAAGGCTGCTGTGTAAATACATTTCTATAACCCCTTCTGTCAAATGAATAACATACTTATAAAAAAATTACACCTAATAATGGAAATAATCAAACTCAATTGTTATTGAATTTAAACTACGGCAACTTGTTTAATAAAAAAGCTTGAATGTTTTATCATAAATTGCCGGCGCATAAATTTTTCTGCCTAATATCGCTATTTCAAAATATAGCTTTTGATAGATTTTAAGGGCGCATTTTATTTTTATGAAGAAAATGCTTCCGGTAACTAAATGCTCCAAGTCTTAAGAGCCTGTAAATTCACTTCGGGGCAAATCAAACTCGCAAAATAATTTGAATAGAATTTAATAATATTTCAATGTAATTATTTTGCTCATACAGTTGATTTGCTTATCCCTCGTCGGATTAACAGGCTCTATAAGACTTTCC
>JABUEW010000132.1 GCA_013314855.1 Bacillota bacterium
GGGCGCATTTTATTTTTATGAAGAAAATGCTTCCAGTAACTAAATGCTCCAAGTCTTAAGAGCCTGTAAATTCACTTCGGGGCAAATCAAACTCGCAAAATAATTTGAATAGAATTTAATAATATTTCAATGTAATTATTTTGCTCATACAGTTGATTTGCTTATCCCTCGTCGGATTAACAGGCTCTATAAGACTTTCCGCAATGTTACTTCCAGCATTTTCTTCAAAATTTGAAAATGCGCCCAATCGAAGGTGAACATATTGCAGTATTCGGAAAAAACATGTATTATAAAATTAATTTTGAAAATACCCGCCTTTGAAAAGACGGGTATTATAAGAGGTAGAAATATTCAACTACCTGCCACTGAAGTGGCAGGTTTGAACGACGCCTGCATTTGCTTTAGTCGACTTTCAGTCGAAAATATAATCCCTGCACTTTAGTACAGGCGTCGTTAAGATTAAAATGGAAGGGGAAGTAAAGTTGGGTCTAGTCGTAGTTGAAAGATGCCCGGATTATAATGATGACAATGTATTAAAAGTATTGAGGAAAGTTTTTGAAAGCTTAGGGGGTGTAAATAAATACATAAAACCAGGTATGAAGGTAGTATTGAAACCAAACCTGGTAAAGAAAAAGAGACCTGAAGATGCGGCAACTACACATCCTTCGGTAGTAAAAGCAGTTGCAAAACTGGTAAGGGAAGTAGGAGGTATAGTTACAATTGTGGAAAGTCCGGGAGGCTTATTTACCATATCTTCATTAAGAGGAATTTATTCTTTCTGCGGTATTGAAAAAGCTGCTTTGGAGGTAGGAGCAAATTTAAATTATAATTTAAGTGAGACTGTTGTAGAAAACCCTGACGGAAAGTATCTTAAAAGGGTTACTATTGTAAAGGCCCTTGCTGATGCAGATCTTATTATAAATTTACCTAAACTGAAAACCCACGGGCAGATGGTATACACCGGGGCAGTGAAAAACATGTTTGGGGCTGTACCGGGTGAGTTAAAAGCAGAATATCATTTAAGAATGTCTCAATATGATGAATTTGCAAATGCATTAATTGATATTTATTTGAGTGTAAAACCTGTCCTTAACATAATGGATGCTGTAGTCGGGATGGATGGGGCAGGTCCTACAGCCGGCAATCCAAAACAAATCGGGTTGATAATAGCAGGAGAAGACGGTTTTGAGGTTGATTTTACCGCACTAAAACTCATTAATGCAAATCCCCTTGACATACCCGTTATAAATCAGGCAGTAAAAAGAAGGCTGTGTCCCGATAGTTTCGAAAATATTGAAATATGTTGTGAAGGTTTAGATTCCTTTGAAGATTTAGATTCCTTCAAGGTGGAAAACTTCCATATGCCCCAGCTGGACACTCTAAAGACAATAATGTATTATGATAGGGGTATAATGAAATTTTTTATTAATTGGCTAAAACCACGTCCTGTTTTTCAGCATGAAAAATGCATAGGTTGTACAGAGTGTAAAAGAGTATGCCCTGCAGGTGTTATTTCTATGAAAAACCACAAACCGGAAGTAGATCTTAAAGGTTGCATACGCTGTTTTTGCTGCCAGGAACTATGCCCTGAAAAAGCAGTATATATAAAAAGACCTGCACTTTTAGATATTTATATCAGACATAGAAAAAAAGTTAGGATGGGGGATAAAAATAATAATGAAGAAGGTAATTAATGCTACATGTTACATATCATTGCTATTTCTTGGAATGTATCTGGCAGTATACCAGATTACCATAAATTCAATTTCAGGAGAATTTGCCATAAGTAGTACAATATCAGGTTTGTTGATATCCTTACATTTTGCAGGTATTATGATAGCCCCTGCAATATTTGGAGAAATAAGCGACAGGATCGGTAAAAAACCTGTAATAATAATGTCTTTTATAATTTTGATTTCCGGTTTGTTATTAGTATACTTTTTTAACATACTTGTGTTGATCGCTACAGGCATATTGCTCATTGGGTGCGGGTTCGGGGTAATTGAGGGTGTAATGAGTGGCTTACTTGCCGATATAAACAGTGAGAGGACAAATCAGGTAATAAATATATCCCAGATGTACTTTAGTATTGGCGCGGTATTGGGTCCTATTACAGCATTATGGATTACAGAAATTTTTGGAGGTTGGAAACAAAATTATATAGTGCTTGCATTATTGTTTCTGATATTATTATTTATCATTGCTAGACAAAAACACAAGAAAATAAACAGTGAAGGCGGGATATTAGAAAACACGATATCAGGATCCCCGATATCAAAAGGTCCTATATCGATGATGTTACTAAAAGAAAGAATGCTTATACTGTTATGTATATCAATATTTATTTATGTTGGTATAGAGGAGTCAGCAGCATTTTGGACAAATACTTATTTCCATGATGTGCTTAATACAGAAAAGCTCGGTGCCTATGCCTTATCAGGGTACTGGGGAAGTATGATTATAGGGAGATATCTGGGAAGCAGATTTGAAGAAAAAGGCAATATATTTTCTTCCGTGGGGCTATTTATTTCTTTTGTTTCCCTTATTTTAGCGCTTATAGTTAAAAGTCCTGTATTTAATTTAGTATGCTTTGTTTTACTTGGTTTCGGATTTTCAGTAGTCTGGCCTGTACTTATGGCTACAGCAGCTAAAAGCTATCCTAAATATACAGGTACTACAATGGGTATAATGATGATGTTTGGCGCTGCGGGGGGGATTATTGTGCCGTTTATAACAGGTGCTGTAGGAGAATTGGCAGGTATTGCCGGTGCTCTTTGGATTATTCCCATTTTTATTTTATTAATAATATTACTACAGAAAAAATTGAAGGATTTAAAATAAACCCAAATTCACGAAAGGTTTCTAAATATTATTTTTTGTGGTAATATAATTTATTGGAGAGGACGTTACATAGACACTAAAATACCAATACTTAAGTGAGGTGAATGTTGAAGGGGATGGTTTACTTTTGAATATAGTACTTGTTGAACCGGAAATTCCGCAAAATACCGGAAATATATCAAGGACCTGCGCAGCGACAGGTACTGTCCTTCACCTGGTAAGACCTTTTGGGTTTTCACTGGAAGATAAGTATTTAAAAAGAGCAGGGCTTGATTACTGGGACAAATTGGAAATATACTGTTACGACAGTTTTCAAGAAATTAAAGAAAAATATTCTTCATATGATTTCTATTATGCTACAACAAAAGCCCCTAAAGCTTATACCGACATAACTTATTCCGAAAACTGCTTTATTGTTTTCGGAAAAGAAACTGCAGGGCTACCTCAAGAACTGCTTGATGAAAATAAGGAATATTGTATCAGGATACCTATGATAAAGGGTATTAGGTCTTTAAATCTTTCAAATTCAGTGGCTATAATACTGTATGAAGCCTTAAGGCAAAACGGGTTTAGGGGATTGGAGATTAAAGGAAATATGAGTATAGGCAATTTTCAGTGCAAATGAAGAGCAAGCAAATTAAGGGAAAATAAGGTAAATAGAAAAATTGAGGAGGTTGGATTAATGGTGAAGCGTATAGGTATTCTCACCGGGGGAGGAGATTGTCCCGGTTTAAATGCAGTGCTCAGAGCTGTAGCAAAAACTGCAATGTTTAAGTATGGATGGGAAGTTTTTGGATTTAGAGACGGATACAGGGGACTTGTCTTAAATCAATATATGAAATTCGGTCCCGATGATGCTTCCGGAATTCTTGATAAGGGGGGTACTATCCTCGGTACATCAAACAGGGATAACCCTTTTAATTTCAAGGTAGAAGAGGACGGAAGGGTAGAGTACAGGGATATGTCGGATGAAGCAATTAGAAATATCAAAGCTCTTGGTATTGATTGTATGATTATGATTGGGGGTGACGGTACCCTTACCAGTGCCAGGGACTTTGCAAGAAAGGGGCTTAATGTTGTAGGAGTGCCTAAAACCATAGATAATGACCTTTCAGGTACAGACCTTACGTTTGGCTTTATGACGGCTGTAGATACGGCTACTGACGCTATTGATAAACTCCATTCTACTGCAGAATCACACCACAGGGTTATGATTTTGGAAGTGATGGGAAGGTATGCCGGATGGATAGCTTTAAAAGCAGGTATTGCCGGTGGAGCAGATGTAATACTCATACCTGAGATACCCTATGATATAAATAAAGTGGTCGGAAAAGTTATGGAAAGAAAACAGGCAGGCAAGCACTTCAGTATAATAGTTGTTGCTGAAGGGGCCAAGTCCGTAGCAGGAGAAGTAGTAGTGAGCAAGGTTTTAAAAGATAGCCCTGATCCTGTAAGGCTAGGAGGGATTGGCAACAAAATAGCTGATGAAATTGAAAAGATTACAGGTATTGAAACAAGGGTTACGGTATTGGGACATCTTCAGAGAGGCGGCAGGCCTGTGCCTTATGACAGGATATTGTCTACAAGGTATGGGGTGGCAGCTGTTGAGCTTGTAAATAAAGGAGAGTTCGGCAAGATGGTAAGCCTCCAGGGTAATACTATAACTTCAGTTTCCCTTGAAGAGGCGGTGAATAAAATTAAAACGGTACCTCCCGATGGAGAACTGGTTAGAATTGCTAAAAGCATAGGGGTCGGATTTGGAGATTAAGAATATATTTTTGAATTCCCGGGGTTAAAGCCTGTGCTTTTAAACAGTAATTGCATTATAAATAAATGTTTAGCGAAAGTTATTTTGTGGTAACTAAATATAATGGGTAAAAATAGATATAAATATTGGGGTGATGTAATGCAATACAGAAAATTCGGTAATACCGGTGTTATGATTTCAGCTCTTGGGTTTGGGTCAATGCGTCTTCCGGGATATGAAAAGGACGGGGAGTTTTTTGTAGATGAAGAAAAATCCATAGAAATGATACATAGGGCTTTTGACCTTGGTGTAAACTATATTGATTCTGCATATGGTTACTGTGGAGGAAAAAGTGAAATTGTAGTAGGGAAAGCATTAAAAGGCTATAGGGACCAGGTTTATGTATCCACTAAAGTACCAACCTGGCATATAAAGGAAAAGGCGGATTATAGAAGGTTTTTGGAAGAGCAGTTAAAGAAGCTGGATGTGGAATACATAGATTTTTATCATTTCCACAGCTTAAATAAAAACAATTGGGAAAACACCGTCCTGAAATATAACCTTATAGAAGACGCACAAAAGGCAAAAGATGAGGGGTTGATTAAACATATATCCTTTTCTTTCCACGATAAACCTGAAGTATTAATTCAGTTAATTGATACAGGTATATTTGAAACCCTGCTATGTCAATATAATCTTCTCGACAGGGCAAACGAGGAAGCAATTGCCTATGCAAACAAAAAAGGGCTTGGAGTTGTAATAATGGGTCCTGTTGGCGGAGGAAGGCTTGCCAGTCCTTCAGAGATAATTAAAAGGTCATTGGGCAGCAAAGCCAAAAGTACTC
Organism: Bacillota bacterium; assembly: GCA_013314855.1. Lineage (NCBI taxonomy): Bacteria > Bacillati > Bacillota > Bacillota bacterium. The sequence goes on from JABUEW010000132.1 coordinate 5,433, forward strand.
CTGAAGTTGCATTAAGGTTTGTGTTGGCTAATCCAAATGTAAGCTGTGCCCTGTCAGGGATGAGTTCTATTGATATGGTAGAAGAAAATGCAAGGGTAGCTTCCATTGAAGAACCTTTAAGTAGAGAAGATTGGAGAAGGATTAACGAAACTTTTGAAGAAAATAAAAAGCTTGCAGACCTCTATTGTACGGGGTGTGAATATTGTCTTCCCTGTCCCAATGGTATAAAAATACCTCGGATATTTAGTATTATGAATTATCATAAGGTATATGGACTTACAGATTATGCAAAAAAAGAATTTGAGAAAGTTGGAAAGGAAGAAGCTTATGGAGCTTCGCCTGCAGAATGTGTTGAATGTGGAGAATGTGAAACCAAATGTCCTCAAAACATAAAAATAAGGGAGAGGTTGAAAGAGTCATTGACAGAATTAGGATAACAGCAGGTGAGTATAAGTTTAGTATAAGATACAGAAATATGGACAGAATATTGTTAAAAAATTAATTATTTTTTTCCAATGGTATTGAAAAATTGGATAAAATAATATAAAATACAAATGATTAATTTGGACAGCAGGTGAAGATGCTACTTATAGTAATTATAATAATTAAAATTAATTATAACCTGATGAACAAGAATAATGAAATATTAAATATTAGGAGGTAGAATTTGATGGCAGCAAAAATAGGTATTAACGGTTTTGGACGTATAGGTCGTCTGGTCTTCAGGGCAGCTATTGATAATCCTGAAGTAGAAATAAGAGGTATAAATGACCCTTTTATCGACCTGGATTACATGGTGTATATGCTTAGGTATGACAGTGTTCATGGTCAATTCCAGGGTACTATTGAAACCGAGGATGGCAAGCTAGTAGTAAATGGTAAAAAGATCAGTGTTTATGGTTATATGAATCCATCCGAAATTCCATGGAGTGAATGTGGTGCAGAATACATAGTAGAATCTGCAGGTGTATTCACAACAGTTGAAAAGGCTTCTGCACATTTTAAGGGCGGTGCAAAAAAAGTTGTAATAAGTGCACCTTCAGCTGATGCCCCCATGTTTGTTATGGGAGTTAACCACGATAAATACAGCAAGGAAATGAATGTTGTATCTAATGCATCTTGTACAACAAACTGCCTTGCACCTCTAGCAAAAGTAATTCATGAAAACTTTGGCATTGTGGAAGGATTAATGACAACAGTACATTCCACTACGGCAACCCAAAAAACAGTTGACGGTCCTTCAAAGAAAGATTGGAGAGGCGGAAGAGCTGCTTCAGCCAATATTATACCTTCCTCTACGGGTGCAGCTAAAGCAGTGGGAAAAGTTATACCTGAACTGAATGGGAAGCTTACAGGTATGGCTTTCAGGGTACCTACAATAAATGTTTCAGTTGTAGATTTAACTTGTCGACTTGAAAAACCTGCAACATATGATGAAATCAAGGAAGCAGTAAAAAGAGCTTCTGAAAACGAACTAAAGGGAATTATGGGTTATACCGAGGATGAAGTAGTATCCACAGATTTTATACATGATCCGCGTACATGTATATTTGACGCAAAAGCAGGTATACCTTTAAATAACAATTTTGTGAAACTAATTGCCTGGTATGATAATGAATGGGGTTATTCAAACAAAGTTGTTGATTTAATACTTCATATGGCAAAGGTTGATTCAAAATAGTTAGGGTATAAAAAACATATAAAAGGTCCGGGACAAAAACGCCGGGCCTTTTTGGGTACTTTTTGGTTATGGGAGTGATATTATGGGAATGTTGAATAAGAAAACGATAGAGGATATTAATGTAAGAGGTAAAAGAGTTTTAGTAAGAGTAGATTTTAATGTACCTCAAGATGAAAAGGGTAATATTACTGATGACAAAAGAATAGTAGCAGCCCTTCCTACTATACGGTACCTTATAGATAATAAGGCAAAGGTTATACTTGTTTCACATCTCGGAAGGCCAAAGTCGGGCTTCGAAGAGAAATACAGCATGAAGCCAATAGCAGAGAGGCTGGGCAAGCTTCTTGGAATGAATATTATATTGGCAAAGGATGTAATAGGGGAAGATGCAAAGGCTAAGGCTCAAGCTCTTAAAGAAGGAGAAGTTATGCTGCTTGAAAACGTAAGATTTCATAAAGAAGAGGAAAAGAATGACCCTGCTTTCGCAAAAGAGCTTGCAAGTTTAGCCGAAATTTATGTAAATGATGCTTTTGGCACAGCACACAGGGCTCATGCTTCAACAGCAGGTGTCGCCAGCTATTTGCCTGCAGTTTGCGGATACCTTATTAAAAAAGAAATTGAAATTATGGGTAAAGCATTGGCAAATCCTGAACGTCCTTTTGTAGCGGTACTGGGCGGTGCAAAAGTTTCGGACAAAATTGGTGTTATAGAGAATCTCCTTGATAAAGTAGATGCGTTAATTATTGGCGGCGGTATGGCTTATACCTTCCTTAAGGCAAAAGGTTACAAGATAGGCAATTCTATTTGTGAGGATGACAAACTTGACCTTGCCAGAAGCATAATGGAAAAAGCTGAAAAGAAGGGTGTGGATATTTACCTTCCTGTGGGCAGTATTGTAGGTAAGGAATTTAAAAATGATACTGAACACAAATATGTGCCCTCGGATGATCTTCCTGATGGATGGATGGGCATGGATATAGGTTCACTAACTATCGAAAAGTTTTCAAGAATTATAAAGAAGGCAAAGACAATAATATGGAATGGACCTATGGGAGTTTTTGAATTCCCGAATTTTGCAACAGGAACGAGAGAAATTGCGAGAGCAATAGCTGAGTCTGGGGCTATTTCAATAGTAGGTGGTGGAGATTCAGCTGCAGCTGTTGAGCAATTCGGTTTTGCCGATAAGATGACCCATATATCTACAGGTGGAGGAGCTTCTCTTGAATTCTTAGAAGGGAAGATACTTCCAGGTATAGCAGTCTTGTTGGATAAAAACCCAAGGAAGAAAATTATTGCTGGAAACTGGAAAATGAATAAAACTCCAAGTGAAGCTGTTTCTTTTGTCAGCGAACTTAAGGCAAAGGTATCTATGGTTGATGATGAAGTAGTGGTATGTGTTCCCTTTGCATGCATTCCTGCTGTTAAACAAGCAGTTGAAGGTTCCAATATAAAAGTTGGAGCACAAAACATGCATTGGGAAGATAAAGGCGCATTTACAGGTGAAGTGTCGGGACCAATGCTTTCAGAATTGGGAGTGGATTATGTTATCATCGGCCATTCCGAGAGGAGACAATATTTTGCTGAAACTGACGAAACAGTTAACAAGAAAGTCCATGCTGCATTTAAATATGGATTAAAACCGATAATTTGCGTAGGTGAGTCTTTAACCCAAAGAGAGCAGGGAGTTACTGAAGATTTGGTCAGGTACCAGGTAAAAATAGCACTGTTGGGGTTAACAGCAAACCAGGTAAAAAATGTTGTTATAGCATATGAACCTGTATGGGCTATAGGTACAGGTAAAACAGCAACAAGCGAACAGGCAAATGAAGTGTGTACAACTATAAGGGATACAATAAAAAAACTATATGGTGAAGATGTAGCTGAAGTTGTAAGGATACAGTATGGTGGTAGTATAACCCCGGAAAATGCAACTGAACTTTTCAATATGCCTGATATAGATGGAGGACTTGTAGGTGGGGCAAGTTTAAAACTAGATGCTTTTGAAAAAATTGTTAAATATAATGGTTGATTTTAAGTCCAACAATGCGCATATTGATAAATTTGGTATGGCTCGCACCATACCAAATTTAATTTTAGTCCAGGCGTTGTTAAGTATGTTAAGTAAGTAAGTAAGTAAGTATTTTAAAAGACAAGCTAATTGTTTTCAGGGGAGTGATTATAGGTTAATGAAAGACAGATTAATAGCACTGATTATACTGGACGGATTTGGAATTAATCCTAAAGAAGAAGGCAATGCAATAAAGGCAGCATACAAGCCTAATCTCGACAGGTATTTTAATCAGTATCCTAGTACTATCATTAAATGCAGCGGTATGGATGTGGGATTGCCTCACGGACAGATGGGCAATTCAGAGGTAGGGCATACCAATATAGGAGCAGGGAGAATAGTTTATCAGGAGCTAACCCGGATAACAAAGTCTATAGAAGACGGGGATTTTTTTAGAAAAAAAGAGTTTTTGGATGCTGTAGAGAACTGTAAAAAACATAATTCAAAACTTCACTTATTCGGGCTTCTTTCCGATGGAGGGGTACATAGCCATAATACCCATCTATATGCTCTTGCAGAGCTGGCAAAAAGGAATGGGTTAAAGAATGTATATATCCATTGCTTTTTTGACGGAAGAGATGTTCCTCCGGATAGTTCAAAGGATTATGTAGCAGAACTTGAGCGAAAATTAAAAGAAATTGGAGTGGGAAAAATTGCATCGGTTATGGGAAGATATTATGCAATGGATCGGGATAACAGGTGGGAAAGAGTAGAACTTGCATACAACGCTATGGTTTTAGGAGAGGGGCTTGTGGCTGAAAGTGCAGGCCAGGCTGTAGCAGAATCATATTCCAGAAATGAATTTGATGAATTTGTAAAACCTACTGTTATTGTAGAAAATGGAAGGCCGGTTGCTACAATAGACAAGAATGACTCTATAATATTTTTCAATTTCAGACCGGATAGAGCAAGAGAAATAACCCGTGCCTTTACAGACACAGATTTCAAAGGATTTAAAAGGAAGAAAGGTTATTTCCCTCTATATTTTGTTTGCATGACCCAATATGATAAAACAATGAAGAATGTAGAAGTAGCATTCAAACCCGAAAACCTTGAGAACACCTTTGGTGAATATATAAGTAAGTTAGGTTACCGGCAGTTAAGAATTGCTGAGACCGAAAAATATGCCCATGTTACTTTCTTTTTTAATGGTGGTGTTGAAACAGTATATGAGGGAGAAGACCGGGTCCTTATTCCTTCGCCAAAAGTGCCTACATATGACCTTAAACCGGAAATGAGTGCTTATGAGGTAACTGATGAGGTGATAAAGAGAATAGAATCCAGGGAGTATGATGTTATTATATTGAATTTTGCAAACCCTGATATGGTTGGTCATACAGGTGTTTTTGATGCAGCCAGGAAGGCAATTGAAGCGATTGATGAGTGTTTAGGCAGAATTATACCTGTAATCACTTCACAGGGAGGGGTGGCATTAATTACCGCTGACCATGGAAATGCGGAACAAATGATAGATTATGATACAGGAGGTTCATTTACGGCCCATACTACAAATCCGGTGCCATTAATATGTATAGGTCTTGGTAATATAAAATTAAGAGAAGGAAGGCTAGCGGATTTATGCCCTACAATGCTTGATATAATGGAACTTGAAAAACCTAAGGAAATGACAGGAAGTTCACTTTTAATTGACTAGATGCACCTTTTTCATTGGGGCGCATTTTCTTCCCATGACCCATTATATTCCGGAAACGGTGCTCCAGGCCTCTAGAGCCTGTAAATTCACTTCGGGGCAAATCAAACTCGCAAAATAATTTGAATAAAATTTAATAGCACATCA
>JABUEW010000133.1 GCA_013314855.1 Bacillota bacterium
ATGGAATGGTTAAAAGAATTGGATTAATTCAGTTAAAAATTATGTAAAGATTTTTGCCGGATGTGCTTGAGAATACAAGTACTTTCGGCAATTTCTTTACATAACAAAAAACTTGTCATATCCGGTATTATGTGAATCTTTACATAATACCGGAAATACACCTACCCTTCTTCTTGAGGTTCCTCCTTATAGGGTTCCAAATGTAAAACTTCAGCTTAAAAAACTATGGATGCGCATAAAATGCTTTTTAAAAGAGGCAATACCCTACGTACTGGGAGGCATACTTCTTATTAATCTTTTGCATGTATCCGGTATTATAGCCTGGATAGGCAAATTGTTTTCTCCCTTGGTAAAAGGCGTGTTCGGGCTTCCTGAGGAAACAGTGGCTGCATTGATTATTGGTACTGTCAGAAAAGATGCGGCCGTTGCACTTCTTGAGCCTATTGGGTTAAGCAATATGCAAATGGTTACTGCCGTTGTGGTGCTTACACTGTATTTTCCATGTGTAGCAACCTTTACTGTCTTGTTCAAAGAGCTTGGAATAAAAGATACTATAAAAGCTGTAGCTATAATGCTTGTTGCAACACTTGCAGCGGGAGGGGGATTAAATTTTTTAAGCTATATATACAGTCCCGGGGTTATCATAGTTGTTGAACTGGCTCTTGTTACGATATTTTTACTTATTATCCCGTCTGCTTTTAAATCAAAACTCATGGAGAGAAAAGATGAGTACTTTGTTAAATAGAATGGTTCAGAAATAAAAATACGAAATTGGTATAAATTGAATGCCAATAAATATTGAAAATTTCCTCTTGCAAAAATTTCACATATGTTTTATAATATAAACGAAGGTCAAAGATAGTCAAAAACAGTAAGGGTGATGTAAGATGGCAAGGTTAAGCGATATAATTGAAGAGTTTATAAAAAGTATGATAGATGAGATGGACGGGGTTATTGAAATACAAAGGAATGAGCTGGCAAACTATTTTAATTGTGTGCCCTCCCAAATAAACTATGTTATAGATACCAGATTTACGAGCGAAAGAGGATACTATGTTGAAAGCAGAAGGGGAGGCGGCGGGCATATAAAGATAAAAAGAGTGAATTTTTCGACCCCTTCCAGTTACCTTATGCATATAATTAATTCTATGGGAGACGATATTACACAGCAATCGGCAGAAGTTTTTATAAAGAATTTTGTTGATTATGATATTATATCAAAAAGGGAAGCTTTGCTTCTTAAGGCTGCGACCAGTGATAAAGCTTTGAACCTTGTTCCTGTAAATGTCAGGGATAATTTAAGGGCAAGTATACTAAAAAATATGCTTATTAGTTTGATAGTATAACTACTGGTAATGTGATGATAATATAATTATTATTGTGATAGCTTATTAATAAAGGAAGTGATTTTAATGCAATGCCAAATTTGCAATAAAAGGGCTGCAACTGTTCATTTTACTCAAATAGTGAATAACCAGAAGGTGGAAATGTATCTTTGTGAAGAGTGTGCAAAAGAGCGAGGGGCTTATGGTTTTGAAATACCACTTAATGTTAGCAATTTTTTTGCAAGCTTTTTAGGCTTTAATAACAGTAAACCCTATGTACAACAGTTCCAAAGGGCAGTAAGCTGTAATAAGTGCGGTATGACTCTAGAAGAATTCCAGAGCACAGGAAAAGTTGGATGTAATAACTGTTATGAGACCTTTGGGGAAAATCTTAAGCCTTTAATAAGAAGGTTGCATGGAAGTGTAGAGCATAACGGAAAAATCCCGGCAAGGCTATCAAAAACTATGTCCATAACAAGGGAAATTGCCAGACTTAAGGAACTTTTGAATAAAGCTATTGAAAAGGAAGAATATGAAAAAGCAGCAGAGATAAGAGATAAAATAAAAAGCCTGGAGGTGGGGTTATAATGAACGGAAAAGTTAATATGATACCTGATCATGACGTTATAGTTAGCAGCAGGGTGAGACTTGCAAGGAATTTTAGCCAATACCCGTTTCCATCTAAAATGAATAGCAAACAGGCGGAAGAGATTATTGGGAATGTTAAGGACGCTATTTTAAATTATTACGATGCAGAAATAGGAAACTTATTGTTTGTAGATATAGGAAGTTTGGGAAATATTGACAAACAAATGTTGGTAGAAAAGCACCTCATAAGCCCGGATTTAGCAGCCAGTACCAAAAGAAGTGCAGCCATTATAAGCAAAAATGAAAATATAAGTATAATGATTAATGAAGAAGACCACCTGAGGATACAAGTCCTTTTTCCAGGCATGCAAATAGACAATGCATGGAAACTTTGCGATAAAATAGACGATATTCTTGATAAAAAGATTGAATTTGCCTACAGCAATGTTTATGGTTATTTGACATGCTGCCCCACAAATCTGGGTACCGGAATAAGGGCATCGGTCATGCTTCATCTGCCTGCATTGGTTATGACAGGGTATATAAGGAATATTCTTGAAGCATGCGGTAAACTGAATATAGCAGTTAGAGGAATGTATGGAGAGCATAGTGAAGCAATAGGAAATATGTTTCAGATGTCAAACCAGATTACCCTTGGGCAGACGGAAGAGGAAATAATATCAAGCATTAAAAATATAGCAACACAGATAGTGGAGCAGGAAAAGGCATTAAGAAATGAGTTATATAGACAAAATACAATTAAATTTGAAGACAAAATATACCGTTCCTTTGGAATCCTTGCAAATGCCAGGACCATATCTACAGAGGAAAGCTTAAGATTAATTTCTGATGTGAGATTGGGCATAGATTTGGGAATAATTAAAGATATAAATACTGATACATTAAATGAAATAATGCTATCAATACAGCCGGCCTGTCTCCAGAAGCTTTTGGGAAGGCCGTTAGACTCGAACGAAAGAGATATAAGAAGGGCAGAGTTAATAAGGATGAAGCTTAAGAAGAGTTAATATGAAAAGCGTGATAAGCGTCGCATTGCGTTGTCAGACTTCGGGCGCAAAAATCCTCACATATACCCACATATGCTCCGGTTTTTGCGCCTCGTCTTCCTAGCACTGCTCGCTTCTGACGCTTTTCATTGATATTTGTGAACGGAGGTCATGGGAGTTAATATGATGAATATTTACAGATGAAAGGAGAGGAAAAAAATGTTTGGACGTTTTACTGAAAGGGCAGAAAAAGCATTAGCCTACTCACAGGAAAGTGCAATGGAGTTAGGCCATAACTATGTAGGTACTGAACACCTTCTTTTAGGGCTTGTTAAAGAAGGAAGCGGCGTAGCTGCACGTGTCCTTCAAAGCCAGGGTGTTACTGAGGGTAAGATATTGAGGGAGATAGAACAACTGGTTGGAAGAGGAGAAAAGACCGGCCAACAGCCTCTTGGATTTACTCCAAGGACAAAGAGGGTTTTGGAATTAAGCTTTAAAGAGGCCAGAAAAATGAACCAGAACTATATAGGTACTGAGCATCTTCTTCTTGGCATAATGAGAGAAGGAGAGAGTGTTGCAGTAAGAATTTTAATGGATTTAGGTGTAGACCCGCAGAAACTTTTATCTGAAATTGTAAGGATTTTGAATGAAGAAACTCCCGGTTCTGTTGGCGCACAAAGAAATAACAGCGGGTATGCAAATACACCCACACTTAACCAATTTGGCCGTGACCTTACAGAAATGGCAAGAGAGGGCAAATTTGACCCAATTATTGGTCGTGACAAAGAAATTGAAAGAGTAATCCAGGTTTTAAGCAGGAGGACTAAAAATAACCCTTGTTTAATTGGAGAGCCTGGTGTAGGTAAAACTGCAATAGCCGAAGGACTTGCCCAGAAAATTGTCGAGGGGAATATTCCGGAAATTTTAAAAGATAAAAGGGTAGTTACATTAGACCTTTCAGCAATGGTTGCAGGAGCCAAATACAGGGGTGAGTTTGAGGAAAGGTTGAAAAAGGCAATGGATGAGGTGAGAAAAGCAGGAAATGTTATCCTGTTTATTGATGAAATGCATACCATCATTGGAGCAGGTGCTGCTGAAGGAGCCATAGACGCATCCAATATCCTCAAACCTGCGCTGGCCAGGGGAGAGATACAGGTTATAGGGGCAACTACGCTTGATGAGTATAGAAAACATGTAGAGAAAGATGCAGCCTTAGAAAGGCGCTTCCAGCCCATTACGGTTGAGGAACCTTCAGTTGAGGAAACATTGGAAATATTAAAAGGAATAAGGGATAAATATGAGGCTCACCACAGGGTTAAAATCACCGATGAAGCACTGGAAGCTGCGGCAAGATTAGGAGACAGGTATATTACAGACAGGTATTTGCCTGATAAGGCAATAGATTTAATAGATGAAGCTGCATCAAGAGTTCGTCTCAGGGCTTTTACCATTCCTCCTGACTTAAAAGATTTGGAAATACAGCTTGAGGATTTAATTAAAGAAAAAGAAGATGCTATCAGATGTCAGGAGTTTGAAAAAGCTGCAAAGATAAGGGATAAAGAACATGAACTAAGAGACAGGCTTGAAAAAGCAAAAAATGAATGGCAACAGAAGAACCAAACAAAAACCGATATTGTTACTGAAGATGAGATAGCAGAAATTGTGTCCAGCTGGACGGGCATACCTGTAAAGAGGCTTGCAAAAGAAGAAACTGAGAGACTTATGGAAATGGAAGGAATACTTCATAAGAGGGTAATAGGCCAGGAAGAAGCGGTAAAAGCTATTTCGAAGGCTATCAGAAGAGGGCGGGTAGGATTGAAAGACCCTAAACGTCCGGTAGGTTCATTCATTTTCCTTGGGCCTACGGGAGTAGGAAAAACCGAATTAAGTAAAGCCCTTGCGGAGGCACTGTTCGGCGACGAGAATGCAATGATAAGAATTGATATGTCCGAGTATATGGAAAGGTTTACTGTATCAAGGCTGGTGGGTTCGCCTCCGGGTTATGTGGGTTATGATGAAGGTGGCCAATTGACAGAGAAGGTAAGAAGGAAGCCTTATTCCGTAATACTTTTTGATGAGATTGAAAAGGCTCACCCGGATATATTTAATATACTTCTACAGATTTTGGAAGATGGAAGACTTACAGACTCCCAGGGAAGGGTGGCGGATTTCCGTAATTCTGTAATAATCATGACCTCTAATGTAGGAGCAAGGCTTATTACTGAACCCAAACGTCTTGGTTTTGCAGCGGGTGAAGAGGATAAGGCAAGAAGTTATGAAGAGATGAAAAACAATGTTATGGGTGAATTAAAAAAGACCTTCAGACCTGAATTCTTAAATAGGGTTGACGAAATAATAGTATTCCATCCTCTTGATCAAGAGCATATAAAACAAATCGTGGGCTTGATGCTGGAAAACCTTGCTGCCAGATTGAAACAAAACGGAATTAGTATAGAAGTTACAGATAATGCAAAAGCGTTTATTGCAAAGAAAGGATTCGACCCGATTTATGGAGCAAGGCCGTTACGCAGGGCAATACAGAATATGATTGAAGATAGGCTGGCTGAAGAAATGCTGGATGGAACCATTAAAGCAGGAGATAATGTATTGGTAGATGTAAATGAGGAAAATATAGTATTTACTCCTGTAAACCGGGCGGAAAAGACACCTGCTTTGTAGAAAAGAAAGCATCAGCAGAGAGTAAATTAATAGGTAAAGCATAATAGGATTATGCTTGTTCCAGCTCGCTGATGCTGATTTCCCGGGTGTGTAAGGTATGGTGCCAGTGTTTGTTGTTCTTGCTCAAAAAACCTTGAATGGTTATTGGAACCCACGTTAGACAATAAATAGGATATATCAGGAAACCCAATATAATTATTGGGTTAAATTTTTTTTCTGCCAATATTATAAGAGGACCATATAAAAACTGTAATATTACAAATATGTTCCAGAGTTCAGGAGGGAAAATATATTTTAAATTGAAAAATGGGGATTGGGGATAGATTGCTTGTATCCATATCATAACTGTAGCTAACCCCAGAAGTATGAATCTAATAGGTTGAAAAAGATAAATTGCACAGTCAAAGGCTACCAGGTTGTATTCCCTGAATGACTTTTTTAAAAGGGGCAACAGAAAACGACTCGCACAATCTGCGTGACCTTGCATCCACCGCTTGCGCTGTTTCCAGGATTGCTTTAAAGTTATTGGTTTTTCATCGTATACTACGGCATTATGAGCCCAGGCAACCTTGATATCATTCAGGGCAAGTTTAATTGTAAACTCTAAATCTTCTGTCAGGCAGGTAGCCCCCCAACCTATTTTTTTCAATACTTCAAGGTCAACGCAAAAGCCTGTGCCACATAGGCTGCATGTAAGTCCCAAGTAATATCTGGGCAGTTGAAATATCCTGTTAGACAGCCAGAATGCTATGGAATAGGAACATGTAATCCATGAATCCAAAGGATTTTTACTGTCTATGTAGCCCTGGACAACTTTGTAACCTTTACAAAGCTGCATATTCATTTCCCTTAAGTAATTAGATGAGACAAGGTTATCTGCATCGAAAACACTTACGGCATCATATTTTTCTTCCATGGAAAAGATTTTGTTGAACATCCATTCAAGGGCGTAACCTTTACCTTTTTGTTTTTGGTTTTCCCTGATAAAAACGTTGGCGCCATGTTTTTTGGCAATTTCTGCCGTCCTATCGGTGCAATTATCTGCTATTACAAAAACGTTATAGAGTTCTTTAGGATAATTTTGTCTGGAGAGTGAATCAATTATATGAGCAATTACAAGTTCTTCATTATGGGCAGCTATTACAAGAGCAAACTTTTTTTTAGGCGGATAGTTGAGAGCATTTTCTTCCTTTCTTTTTATCCACCCAAATATTGATATACTGAAAAAATAACAGCCCATAACAAATACTGTAATTTGTAAAAATTGAGTAATCAAAAAAAGCATTTTATCCATGCTAGACACTATTTCACTCCTCTACAAACAAAATTTCTTTAATTATTTTGTGCTATATGAGGTAAAATATTTATGATACATTTTGCCTGTTGAAATGATATAATAGTTGTGCTGATTCAATAGTTGTGCTGATTGGAGGATGATGAAAATAAAAACCTACTTTAACAATGCTATAATCGGTAATTCAAGCATGCTGGCATGTTTAACAGATAAGGGGCAGATTGTAAGGCTTTTCTGGCCCAATATTGACTATCCTCAACACATTGAAAAATTAAATATGGGAATATTTTTTCCTGACAGAAAACACAGTACTGTATGGTTTGACGAGGACAAATGGGATATTGGCCAGTACTATATTGAAAACACCAATATCCTGAAGACTTTATATGCAGATAATGAAATTGGGGTGGAAATAAGCCAAACTGACTTTGTTGTACCAGGTAAGGATGTATTAATCAGACATTATGAAATTAAGAATAGCGGTTTGGAAGAGAAAGAGCTGGGATTTATTTTGTATTCTTCCTTTATTAGCAACAACCAGGATATAAGGGGCTCATTGTTTGATTTTGGGAATGAAGCGTTAATTCACTATAGGCACAGTTATTATATTTCTATTTCAGGCGACAGGGATACCCACCAATTCCAATTGGGTAATAACGCTTTTGAAGCTGCAAATAGTACAGAGCTTTGTGGTGTAGATTCTATCGGAATGATGCCTGATGGTACACTGTCCTGGAAATTGGGAGAATTTTTACCAGGAGAAGTTAAATCCTTTACTCTTTATATTTGTGCATCAAAAACTTTAAAGGACTTGAAAAACCTGACTAATGAAACAAGGAAATACGGTTGGTTAGAGAAATACCGCTTAACTGAGAAGTATTGGAAAGATTTCTTTAGCAGCGTCAGGAAAGTTAATACCGGCATAGACACAGTGGATAACTTGTACAAAAGATCTCTTCTGGTATTCAAACTTATGCAAAACGAAAGTACCGGCGGATTACTGGCAGCTCCCGAAGTGGATGAACATTTTACCAAGTGCGGCAGATACGCTTATTGTTGGGGGAGAGATGCTGCTTTTATTACAGAAGCCTTGGACAGGTGCGGACTTAAAGACGCAGTGGACAAATTTTATGAATGGGCGGTAAATGTACAGGACCATGAAGGCTTTTGGCATCAAAGATATTACCTGGATGGCAATCTTGCCCCTTCGTGGGGGTTACAGGTTGATGAGACCGGAACGTTAATTTGGGGCATGTTGCAGCATTATAAAATAACAAATGACATGGGTTTTTTAGAAAAAATGTGGATGAGTGTTGAAAAAGGGGTGGAGTTTTTAGTTTCTTTTGTTGATAAAGAGACAGGACTCCCAAAACCAAGTTATGACCTGTGGGAAGAGAGGATGGGTGAACACACATATTCTTCTGCTGCAGTTTACAGTGGGATTATAGCAGGTGTTGAAATTGCAAAAATGCTGGGGTTGTCTGCGAGAATTACAGGCAAATGGGAGGAAACCGCTGCCCAAATTAAGGAAGCCATTGTAAAAGTTTTGTGGAAAGAAGAATATGGTCGGTTTTTAAGAAGCGTAAGAACCAAACTGAATCCCTGGGGAAGTGAGTATTCCGAAGAAAAAACTTTAATTAAAGTTAATCCGAAGGGGTATTACAGGGATGTAACCCTGGAGGATAGCACTGTAGATGTAAGCCTTTTGGGGGTATGCGTGCCTTTTGGTATTTTTGATGCAGGCGACCCGAAGGTAGAGTCAACGGCACAAGCCATAGAGCAAATCCTTGAGTTCCCTGAAGTGGGAGGCATTGGACGCTATGAGAATGATAATTATATTAGCGGAAATCCATGGGTAATTGCTACTTTATGGGTTGCATTGTACCATATTCGAAAGAAAAACTACCATAAGGCAAAAGAATATTTCAAATGGGCTGTAAACGCCAGGACGAAACTGGATTTTCTGCCGGAACAGGTGGATAAATATACCGGAAAGCCGGCGTGGATTATTCCATTAACATGGTCTCATGCCATGTTTGTGCTAGTTCTGTTTGAACTGATTGAGGCGGAAGTAATTTAAATTATTAGACAATGAGATATAAGATAGACGGGTTGATTAAATTAATGAGGTGTGATGTTTATGGGAAAAGTTAGATCAATTTATGTTTGCCAGGAATGCGGATATGAAAGCCAGGGTTGGTTGGGCAAGTGCCCTGCATGTAACCAATGGAATACTTTTGTAGAAGAGGTGGCGCAAGTTGCTGTTAAAGGTAGTAAAGGTATTTTAGAAAGCGGCATTACAGGTGAAATTAAAGCAGTTGGCATAAATGATATAGAAATTCAAAAGGAAGAAAGATATAGTACAGGGATAAAGGAACTGGACAGAGTACTTGGAGGCGGAATTGTCAAGGGTTCTCTTATCCTGGTTGGCGGTGACCCGGGAATAGGAAAGTCAACACTGTTACTCCAGGTTTGCGAGAAGGTTGAAGTAATGGGAAAAATTCTTTATGTTTCAGGTGAGGAGTCAATAAGGCAAATAAAATTAAGGGCTGACAGACTGAATGTAAAAAATCCGAAAATAGTAATAGTTTCCGAAACAAACTTAAGGCTTATAGAAAAACTGATAATTAGCGAGATGCCGGGAATTGTAATTATTGATTCCATACAAACAATCTTTAATGAAGAGATGGCTTCTGCACCGGGCACAGTAAGCCAGGTAAAGGAAACAACGGCAGTGTTTATGAAAATAGCAAAAACGCTGAATATTCCAATGATAATTGTAGGACATGTAACAAAAGAAGGTGCCATAGCCGGACCCAAAGTCCTGGAGCACATGGTGGATACTGTTTTATACTTTGAAGGTGAAAGGCATCTCAGTTATAGAGTGCTCAGGTCTGTAAAAAACAGGTTTGGTTCAACAAATGAGATTGGAATTTTTGAAATGAAAGAAACGGGGCTTGAAGAAGTGGAAAACCCTTCAATGGTAATGTTATCGGAACGTCCTGAAAATGTTCCCGGTTCTGTCGTGGTGTCAAGTGTGGAGGGTACCAGGCCAATGCTGGTAGAGGTCCAAGCCCTGGTCTGTCCTACTAATTTTGGAATGCCTAGGAGAATGACCACTGGCGTAGACTATAACAGGGTAACTCTTTTAATGGCTGTATTGGAGAAAAGGGCTAATTTGCACCTGCATAACTTTGATGCCTATGTAAATGTGGTTGGAGGTTTAAAGATTGATGAGCCGGCATGTGACTTAGGAATAGCTGTAGCAATAGCATCCAGTTTTAAAAATACATATGTTGATTCAGATACAATAATAATAGGCGAAATTGGATTAACAGGAGAGGTAAGGGCTGTAAATAAAATTGAAACAAGAGTAAATGAAGCAATGAGGATAGGGTTTAAAACATGCATAATTCCCTATGGAAACATGAAGATGATTACACAAAGCGGATTAGATGAAAAAATTTCAGTTAAACCTGTTGAAAATATACAGAAAGTACTGGACCTGTTGTTATAGATTAAATTAAAGCCCAAAAATTAAAGATAGCACCCAAAGATAGGGGCGCATTTTCTATGTATGACCCATATAATGACAGAAACATTGCGCAAGGCCTCGTAGAGCCTGTTAATCCGACGAGGGATAAGCAAATCAACTGTTAGAGCAAAATAATTACATTAATGTAATATTAAATTTTATTCAAATTATTTTGCGAGTTTGATTTGCCCCGAAGTGAATTTACAGGCTCTAGAGGCCTGAAGCATCGTTTCTGGAATATAATGGGTCATGGGAAGAAAATGCGCCCCCCAAAGAAGATAGTCAGAGATGAAGCACGAATTTAAAAGAAAGAGAAAACAAGAGTTATAGAGAGTAGCAAAAAAATATTTTCGCAAAACCG
>JABUEW010000134.1 GCA_013314855.1 Bacillota bacterium
TACCGGCTCTGTATATTATGTCTTCGGATAAGGAGTTGCGGGATAAATGCTTGCGGTTTGTGGACGATGAAGGTATAGATTTTCCTTTAATGAAGAAGACGGCTGATTTTTCTAGCGGTTATAAGGTACTGGTGAACTTAGCTTTCCATTTGTATAATTCGGGTTGCGATGTTACCCCAATGGCTATGATCAGGACTTTGGATCCGGAAAATTTTGAGGTTGCCGTGCAGTCAATTTGTTTTCGGCGGTATAGCGTCAAATTGGCCGATCTGTAATTCTTTATTTTAGGATTTAGATCTGCAGCTGGAATTTTTGAAAATATTATTGATTTTAAGAGGGTGGATAGTCATAGATAATATTTTGAAATGTCCTGAATGTGATAGTGAGAATGTAGTGCTTTTAAAAGATTTTACCGACAGGATTGTTGCTGCGGATGATGAGTATATATGTTTAGACTGCTTATTTGATTTTAAGGTGCAGGTTTGACTGGATACGCCGGTTTTTTTGGGGCCTGTATCTTGCCGCCAGATCACGACGATAAAATCTGGTCATCTTTACTCTGCTTGCCGGTGGCCGGCAGGGTTCGATCCCGGGTTTTCCTTCTATTCCCAGGGCCGGGATAATAGCCGGGCAAGAGCAACCCTTTTGCCAATAAAACCGTTTGGCAAAAGCCGTAACCCCCCCATGAATGGGCGGGGTCCGCACCCCTTGCCCGCTGCCACTGCGCAGAAACCGCTTGTGGCCCCCCCGCCAAACTGTCCGGGTGTTACTCTTAATCTCATATAGAATGTGCCCTCCGGCAACAGAGAAGAAGACCGCTTCCTTGTTACCTGGGTCCTTATATCATACCGTGTTCCTATATTAAGCCTGTGAATAGGGTAGAACACCGTATGAAATTTTTATAGTATACTTACAGCCGATTTATATTCCAAATCCCCACCATGAAATTATATCCGGCGGCTTGGGGCCAGCGTCAAGGACCGCAAAAAAATTTTTGTGTGAAGCTGTACTTCCGGGTAAGCACAAAATTTTTTTCTGCTTTTTCCGGAGGAAAATCCTTGACACCGGCCTGCCGCCGGTTTGTTTGTGGTTGGGTGATTTGGAAAATTTGTTTTTTTAATCTTTCTGTGAAGGAGGTGGTTTTGATGAGAGGAGGGTAACGAGTTTAAGTGTGATTTGAAGTATGGCGGTAGGAAACGGATAGACGGAAATGGGAGTTAAAAGGAAAAAAACGGCTTTTTAGGCGGGATATTCTGTGGTAAAATAATTTTGAGGGAGTTGAGCATATGGAAGAGAAGATATTCAATCTGATTGAGACTATGTACAGCGAGATGAAACAAGGATTTACTAACTTAGAAAATAAAATCGAAGATAATAGAAAAGCCATAGTTGACTTGGAGAACAAGCTTGAAGGAAAAATTGACGCCCTATTTGACGGGTATATACAGAATACGGAAGTTATTAACAGGTTGGAGGCCAAATTTGATGCACTGGCTGAAAAAGTAGATAAACAGGAAGTAGAGATAAGGGTTATCAAAGGCACAAAGTAAGGTACATAGGGTATATATTCAAGAATTATGGACTTCCGGTTTTAGAGGCCGGGAGTTTTTAATTTTATATGACATTGGGACTGAAATGTTTGATACACTGGATTATTCGGAGGCGTTAGAGCATTTGGCTTATGATGATTATATTTTGGAAACCTTGAGACTAAGAACAGATTATTGATTATATATTGAGGAAGGGGCTAGTTATATGCGTAATGCTTTGATTGTTGTGTTTTTTGGTAATGCTGAAAAGAAATGATTATATGTTAAGTCAGTTAATAATACGTATTATTATATGTTGACACATACGCATATAAATGCGATAATATTGTTGCAACTGAAAGCAAGTATTTTTATACTTATAAGTAATATAATATTGAAAGGAGGATATTTGATGGGAGGACTGGCATTGCTAATTAAAAATAAACCAACCTTTACCAGCGAACAAATTGTTAATGCTTCTGATATACAACGCAGGTGGAAAAAGATAGTAGAGCCAAAACTGGAAGAATATCCGTATGTTCTTATGTTTTCAGGTTCTGAACCCAAGGCTACATTTTTGACTTTTGATAAATTTGAGGAACTTTGGGACAAAGCCAAGAAAGCCGAGGAGTTAAAATTAAAGGTGGAGCTGCTGTACCGTATGTTATCTAATAGTACCGGAGAAAAGCCAACTATATCATTAAGAGAAGTAATATCAAAAAGCGATATTACTGAAAAGGACTTGATGGAGGCGCCGGATGTCGAGATTGAAGCTGAATGATTTAATTCCGGATAATGTGGAATTTTACCCGGAAGCTGCGGAGGACTTTTTAAGCCTGGATAAAGGAAGGCAAATCAAAGTAATAAAAGCATTGCAGAAGATATCAAGGGCACCTTCGCAGTATGGTAAATTGCTGGAGAATCAGGGTAATAGGCCTCTAGCTGGTTTTCGCAGTATATATGTTGATAAAAAATCTATCAGAATAATTTGGAAAGTTACAGAAACCGGTTTTATTCAGATAGCTGTGGTTGCAGGTATTGCAGAACGTGATGGGATGTTGGCATATAAGCTGGTGTCAGAGCGTAAGGAAAGTTTTGACATGTTTCTGAAAAAAA
The DNA here is from genome assembly GCA_013314855.1 of Bacillota bacterium. NCBI lineage: Bacteria > Bacillati > Bacillota > Bacillota bacterium. The sequence continues at coordinate 2,646 of JABUEW010000134.1, forward strand.
TAATAGATGAAATGTAAGGCGAAAACAACTCCAAGTGAAAACAGGGAGTTGTTTTTTTAGCGTATTATTCAGACAGGAGGTTGAGGTATGCAGATCACCGAGAGGGATATTGAAATTCTAAGATGGATAAACAGGATGAGGTTTGCAACTGCAAAACAGGTGGGCACGAGGTTTGGAATAGGCATTTGGTATACGTATAAGAGGCTCAGGAAGTTGGATGTGGAGGGGTATCTAATCCACGTAAGGCCGCTCAGGGATGCTCCCGGAGTGTGGCTGTGCACTGAGGCCGGGGCCAGGGTGTCGGGTACCGGGTTGTGGGCTCCGCCGAGGAAGATCAATATTGCTACGTTCAGGCATGACCTTGGGGTTGTCGACCTGAGCATTGAGCTTGAAAAAAGGGGCGTGTGGTTATCGGAAAGGGAGTTGAGACGGGGAGGGGATTACAGGAAAAAGGTGCCGGACGGTGTTCTGCTTGTGGAGGGGAAAAAGATAGCATGCGAGCTTGAACTGACCCGGAAGTCGGTAAGGTCCATGGACAGGAATTTGGCGATATACAAGCGGAATATAGAGTACGACGAAGTCTGGTATTTTGTTGACGGTGCAGCGGTAGGGAATGCCGTACGCAAGGCAACGCAAGGTATTGATTTTGTCAGGGTGATAAAGCTGGAGGAGGTGTTGAAGGATGCATAACCGATTGTGCGATGCCGACAGGATCATGCTTGCCGCTCTTGGGATAGGGGCTTTTTTAATTTTCTGGCCGGCGCTGCCGGTTGCGGCGCTTATGTATGCGCTTGCGGAAAGCTTTAAGGATAAAAAACGAATGGTGTATGGTATAAGCGCCGTCATAGGAATGGCCTTTGCGGTATTCCTAGCCTTTGGGTTCAAGGAATTTGCATTCGAGTACTACTCTCAGCAGGTACTGCTTTTTGAACGTCTGGCAGGGCATCGGAGCGGCGGGACTGTAAACTGGGCTGTGTTCGTTAAGGCAGGGGTACCCATAGGGGTTGTAACGAGCCTAATAATTGAAATGATAAAGGCATCCCGGCCGGAATGGATGAAAGATAGGCACGATAAACCGGGAAAAACAATCTCCGTGAAAAAGGCCGCGGAGATGATGGAAAAGCTGGTTCACCCCCAGGACGGTACGGCGCTGGGGATAAGCACGGACGGGAAGCCGGTGAGCGTTTCGGACGGGGAACTTAACGGTCACTGCCTTGTCTTGGGGGCTACCGGAGCCGGTAAAACCACGACGCTCATGAATTTTGTGGAGAGCGCGGCGTTAAGGGGCATACCCCTTATTGTGGTGGACGGTAAGGGAGAAATGGAGTTTATGGAACGGGTAAGGAATATAGCGAAGAGGTGCGGCAGGAGGTTTTACGGGTTCTCCATGGCCGCCGATTGCGACTCTCTGCATTACAATCCGCTGAAGAGGGGGAACTTTTCGGAACTGAAAGATAAGCTTATATCAATAACCGAGTGGACCGAACCGCATTATAAGCTGATGGCGGAGAGGTACCTTCAGTCATCCATACGGATGCTTCAGATGTCCGGGGTGAGAATTGACCTGAGCAATATTGCCGATATGCTGGATCCGGGGGATATCGTACTTACAGCAAGGAAGCTGGCCAGGGAGGGGATGATTGACGAGTACGAGCTTAAACGGTTTGCGGGTATGGTGGAAGAATCGAAGAGGGATATAAGCGGGTTGGTGAACAGGCTTGCCGTGTTTGCGGAGAGTGAGATCGGGTATCTTCTAAAGGATACGGATGAGGACGAAGATATAACAATTGACCTGGTATCCGCCATAGACAACGATGGAGTTGTCTTTTTCAGTCTGGACAGTCTCAGGTTCCCGGAATACTCGCGTCTGTTGGGAAGGCTTATTGTGATAGATCTGAAGACGACGGCAGCCAGGATGTTCGGGAGGGGAAAGAAGGTATTCAGTATCTTTGATGAATTCGGGGTATTTGCCGGGTCTCAGGTAACCGATTACATAAACAAATCAAGGGGAGCAGGGTTTCATGTCATATTAAGTACTCAGGAGCTTGCAGACCTAAGAACGGGTGGAGAAGAAGAGTTGATGGAACAGGTGCTGGGGAATACAAATATCAAGATAATTCACAGGCAGGATGTGCCGGCATCGGCCGAACTGCTGTCGTCGCTGATAGGTACCAGAGAAGACATGTCGATCACCAGGCAGATTGACCAAGCGGGAATGACAGGTATGGGCACCATCAGCGAGCAGAGGAGTTTTATCGTGCACCCGGATGAGATAAAGAGGCTGGGAGTGGGAGAGGTTTTCATGCTGAAAAAGTTTCCGGAGTTTGAAATAAGGAAGGTAATAGTTAAAATAATATAGAATATTTTAATTAATACGCATAATTAATACGTATTAATTAAAAATCTATACGTCATTTGAGCTTGTCCAATCTCCAGTGAAATTTCAGCAGCGTAGTTTTTCTTTGATTATCACAGATCAACCTACCTGTGATAATCCAGCGGGTTTTTTACTGTTTGAAGCATCTATCAGAAAGGGGATCTGCTACAGAGGGCTATTGTGAATCTAGCCCAGCCGTTAGGCTGTCTCAAGACGTAAACTCGTATGAGGCTAACAAAGGAGCTATGAGGACACAAATTGTCGGAGTTACCTTTGAAGCCTCGGGTTTTGTATCCGAGATAGTTTACTTACGGCATTGTTTAGCTGAAATACGGCGATAGTAGGAGAAAAATTAAAAATTTGTTTTACTACCCTTACAAAAATTCAACATACAGAAATTTAAACTTCTTGATTTTTGTTATCATATATGATAACATTAAAGTAAGACACGGCATATACTAAGATTGGAGATGTATCATGGAGTGGCAAGTGGAATACTATAAAAAGGAAAATGGCAGCATTCCCGTCCTTGATTATTTGCTTACCTTAGATGCAAAAATGCGGGCAAAAGCCTTTAGTGAAATTGAGCTTCTTGAAAAGCATGGTTCCCAATTAAGGGAACCCTATGTAAAGCCGATGAAGGGTACACGATATAAGGGAATTTTTGAACTTCGCGTTAAATTTGCGTCGGACATCAGCAGAATATTTTACTTCACCTACCACGAAAATACCTTTGTGCTGCTTCATGGTTTTACCAAAAAAACTGAAAAAACGCCGCAAAGAGAGCTTGAACGGGCATTACGTTATAAAGAAGATTATGAAAGAAGGTGTAAGGATGCGTAAAGCAGGAGTAAAATTTTCCGAAGTGAAAGAGCTTTTAATGAAGGATGAAGAATTCAAAACAGAGTACGAAAAGCTGAAACCGCGTTATGATGTGATTTCCCAAATCATTGAAGCAAGAACCAGCCAAAACATTACCCAGGAAGAATTGGCACTCCGGGTTGGAACTCAAAAATCCAATATCAGCCGCCTGGAAAGCGGAACGTACAATCCATCCCTTGACTTTCTGGCTAAAGTTGCCCGCTGTCTTGGGAAAGAGGTACAGGTTATATTAAAATAGAAGCGTAGGAAAGTGTTAACGACACTACCAGACAATAAAGGCACTGAAAAAATCAGTGTCTTTTTTATAGTTTTGGAGCGTAAGGTAATCGTATTCCGGATTATCCGTGCGAATGTCAATGAATATGTCAGTGGATTGGACAACGAAATAAAATTTCATGATTATAAGTTTAAAGAATTGGCTGATTACTGGAAAGAAAGATATATGAAGAATAGTGTTTCAGCTAAAATAAAATTGCATAAAGCTGACTCCGATGCCTGTCCAGGTTTTGACGGAAATAGTAGCCGGGTATTAAAAACGTGGGAAAAATGTTAGAATGACACTAATAACAGTACCATTCAGGAGGGAATCATGGAAAGATACAAAATTGCAGATGAAAAAATCATGACCGGCTATGATTATCTTGTAGACGACAAAAGCCAAAAAGCTTGTGATATCTGGCTTGAAGCGTGGGAAGACATTAAGTCAATCATGGCCGATACCGGTGTCCATAACATTGATGAACTACAGAAAAAATATCAGTGGTCAGAGTTTTTAACAAATTATGTGCAGGAGCTTGAGGCGGAACTACATAACGCTGGGCTTGAAAACAAGGAATACTTCCGCAAGAGAATAAAATACTGCGAGGAAATGCTTGCGGTATGCGGAAAAGAAGATGGCCTGATAGTTGAGAATACACGCAGGGCGATAGCGGATTCCCATTTCGAACTCGGCAATGAAGAAGAGTGCGACCGTCTGTATGGTATGTGGCTGGAGTCTGACCCTAACTGGGGCTGGGGATACATTGGTTGGTCAGACTGTTATCACTTCGGGAAAAACAAGACGGAGGCACACCTTAAAAAAGCAGAGGCAATCATAGCAAAGGCATTGGATCAAAAGGATCTTCGGGATCGGCTGGATGTCACTGAAAGAGCTGTGGAAATCTATCAAGCTGTCGGCAACGACCAGAAGGCAGCAGAGTTGAAAAAAGAGATTCCATCTCTGAAAAGAAGCACTTTTATCAAAAGCATGGCTACCGGCCCGATAAAGGTAGAGAAGACGGGAAGGAATGATCCTTGCCCTTGCGGCAGCGGAAAGAAGTACAAGAAATGCTGCGGGAAGTCGTGATGTATGATCAATATAAAAGAATATGAACTGGTCCCTCACAAAAAGGTTAAGAACAAATACCACGTAAAGAGCAAAGAGAAAAGCATATGTCCGGTATGTAGCAGTCCGGAGCTAAAAGTAGCCGGTACTAGAAGCCGTAAAGTAATAAAAAGCTGCGGAGAAAAGCTCATCCTCGTAATTCGCCGACTCCGGTGCAGCAATTGCAGACGAATACATCATGAGTTGCTTGATAATATTGTCCCATACAAAAGATATTCCAGCAAAAGCATCGAAGCAATTCTCGACAGTACGGAAGATACGGTCTCCTGCGAGGAAAGTACCATATACCGGATCCGGAAGTGGTTTGGCGATTTCTCAGGATACCTTGCAGGATGCCTTGATGCCATTGCCGCCCGCTGGAGTCCAAAGGTGATAACAGGTCAGTTATCCTTCATGCGCAGGATAAAGGCCCATGTAGGGTGCGAGGCAAGATGGCTGGCTAGAGCTGTCCGTCCCTTGGTAAATTTAAATCTTTGGGTACATACCCGTTCTGCATTCTTGTCCTGAAAGGCAGGGTATAAACTCATGTTAAAACCTCTTAGCGACTTGCAAAACGGACGACAGAAAATGGTATAAAAAGGTAATTTGGAATTAAATACAGCCAGTGAGAATGCCAATATACAAAAAAGAATCGAGAGAAGAGAGAAATGTACCTTGGAAAGCAAAAATGGACATGAGAAGAAGGCCTGACAGAAAGCAAGCCATGGGAAAATTATTGAGGAAAGAATTATGCAGCAAGTGTTTTGGCTGAACACCGGATTTTATCAAAAGAGTTCATGCGGTAGGCTAAAATTACAGTAATTAGCTGAGCAGCTCCGGCAAGGAATAAATCGGCTTTATTAGATTTCAGGTTTCTTTGTTTTAATGAGCCAAGCTGGAAAGGTAGTTTTAGACTGGAAATCACCTGTTCAATAATGTACCTGAATTTAGAATACTTTTCCCATTGTTTACTGTTACGTGGGATGGGAGTATGGATACGGTAATTATCCTTAGGGTAAGTATAGAAGATTCTGCCGCAAAGAGACTGGGTACATGGATTTTCACAGGAAGTTACGAGCTTGCCATTATGGCGGCATGCTTTAGGGCAAATAAACTTAATTCTGAAAGAGCGGTTTTTACCGCCTGAACAACCATCCCATTTCATAGGCAGGGAAGGGTCATTGGGACAGGTAGGAATACCGTCTTCGTTAATGCCGGGTTTAGGGAGACTGTTGTTGGAATTTCTGGGATTGAGGTCGATAATGGGAAGAATATTGTGTTCTTTAAATAGATATTTGTAGTTATGAGGATCATCGAAGCCGGAGTCAGCAGCAAGAGCCTTTATAGAAAAGCTCGGGTGATGCTTAAAGAAACTATCCATGCTTGGCTTTAAAAGCTTGCCGTCCCAGCGTACTTTGATAGCTTCAGGGGAATCCTCAGGGGAAGAATCAGAAGTATCAAAAGCAGCTTCAATGTTGTCACAGAAATCAAGATGCCTGATAATACCGAGAGCATTGGACATAACAACAGCCTTATGAGCATAGCAGAAATGTCCGTTAATGTATTGAAGTTTAATATTTTCATCAGCTTCGGCATGTTTGGGCATTTGACTGTAGGCAATTTTATATATGTCTTCCTTTGATTTATCCTTGTAGACGTACTGGAGCTTTTTAACAAGTGAATTAAAGAACTTAGGATTATTTTCCTTAACATAACATTCAATGCCAGTCGTGTCCATGATATATAGATGAGCCGGATTTATGCCAAACTCTTTTTCAAATAGCTGGCCTAATTCCTGGCAGACAGGCTCGGTTATATCAACAAGCTTGTGGAAGAACTCTTCTATATCATCGGCATAGTCCTGCTTGAATCTGGAGAAGAAGGAGGCGTCAGGTACATTTTTAAGCTTACAGAAATCTCTTAATTCTGAAGAAAAGTTGAGGAAAACGATTAAAAGTTCAACAGTAGGAATTGACAAAAGCTTTTGAAGGAGCAAACAGGAAACTATAGAAAAAAGAGAATTATTATGAGGACGGCCTGTTTGCTTGTAATAATGAGAAGACCATGAAAAGGGTATTAAATCACTGATAGAAATATATTCATCTAGCAGTTGCAATAACTGTGGTGGTCTCGAAACGAGTTTGTTGAAATCTGAATAGAAATCGCAAAAAGAAAGCTGTTTATTCATGTAGGATTCCTCCATTTCTGTTGAATATTGGTTTGTGATTATATATATTAATTCGACATTAGTGGAGTGAATCCTACATAATAACCATATAAAAATCCAGTTATTTTGAGGGTTTCAGGGTTTTGCAAAACCCTATGGTATAATTACAATAGGAGTGGTGGTTATGAAAAAGATAATCCTAATCATACTCGCTTTAATCGTATTCTTTGCAATGGCAACCGGGGCGGGCTATAATGACAAAACCATAAAAGTAGACGGCTTAAAGATACAAGGTCCTAAACAGTTCCGGGAAGATATAGTAGAAGGGCTTGATTTACTACGGGATAAAGCACCGGAGTATTATGATATGGTGGTTGAAAATGTTAAAAAGGTGTACTATAGTGAGGAAAATTTTAACGGTATAAACCAGAATAGAGTTTTTTCATTTACTAAGGTTGCTTATGAGATTAGGAAAGCTCAAGGAATGGATAAAGTATATTATATAGCATTGGATTTAGCACATGAAGGTTATCATGGGTGGCGAATGAAGGAAGTTAAAATGACGCTGAATGATGAAAAAGAAGAATGGCTTGCGGTTCAGACTGAAAAAGAAGTGGCAAAACTGATAGATGCGCCACAGGAAATAAAAGATTGGCTAGAAGAAAAATTTGATACAAGATACTGGGAGAAACAGGGTAACTAAACCCTGTTTTTTTATACCAACGAAGAGTTGATAAGGCTCTTTTTTTATTGAAAGAAAAAAGACGATAAATCTTTGTCCTAACTATTCTGTTCAGGAGAGTATAGTATAGCTTCTTTAGAGTCCTCTACCAGTGTAGAAATGAAAGAGGTTTTAATGATACGGATTTACAATTTCACTGTGTTCAATAGAAAATTCGAATTTAGCGGCACCACTGCAGACAAGCTGAAGTCGTGCCGGCGCCTGCCAGGCTTTAAAGCTGCTCGATTCAAGTAACTAATCTCCGGGCCGAATATCAAACTTTCTCCGCCTGACGGTGAAAGTTTGATTTTACTATGCCATCTGATGAGGAAGGAAATTATTAAAGGAGGGTTTCCGATGAGTGTTTAATGCATAAGGGTACTTTGCTTTTCTGGCTTAAAAAATTGAATAGGGTTTATGAGAAATACGGGAACGAAGTTGACCTTGAATATTTACCGGCTCTGTATATTATGTCTTCGGATAAGGAGTTGCGGGATAAATGCTTG
>JABUEW010000135.1 GCA_013314855.1 Bacillota bacterium
TTTTTTAGAAAATATGCCATATAATCCCCTCCTTATTTATCACCACTATCACCATTAATTATAGCACATAAAAAGTAATTTTGCAAGTGTTTTTAGCAATAAAAAAAGCCTTATTTTAAGGCTGCTTTACGCTTTTAATATAAAATTTACTCCTAAAGATTTATGGTGCTAACTTCTAAAGACGGGTATATTTTTTCTAGCTCTTGTGTATAATTTTATGCAATGTTATAATAAATATAACAATTAATTAATCCATGGGGAGGATACTGGGTATGAAACATATTCATAATAAGCTGGTTCTATGGTTTATTGTGGTTTCAATTTTTCCCACCATGTTTATCGGTATATTTTCTTATTTTAAGTCCACCCAGTCTCTTCAGAATAAGCTAAATAAGGCTTCTTTGTCCACTTTGGAGCAGATCAATAAAAATATGGATGAGAAAGTGCAAAAGGTAGAAATGTATCTGGATGTCTTTTTTACCAGTGAAAAAATCCAAAAGGTGCTTCATGAAGTAGATTTTAAAAATACCCTACCGGAAATGTCTATATGGCATACTATCAGCTTGATCCCATGATTGCTTCTCTATTCCATAATGATACGGATGTGCAAACCACCATTCTTTTTCCCAATTCGGGAGGCAGTTATGTCTATAAAGGTTATATCAGTCAGGGTGATGCTATAAGAAACTCACAGTGGTACGAAAAAATATTATATGGTAAGGGTCAGACTGTTTGGGTGGGGCTTATCCCCAATCCGGATCAATTAAGCACTAATGAAAAGGCTTTTGCAGTAGGAAGGGTTATTAAAGATACCGCATTCCGAAAGAATCTGGAGGACATTGGCGTGGTGGTAATTTTATTGAATGAGAATATATTCTCCAGTATCTACCAGGATGTTGAAGTGGGACCTTATGATATGATTGCAGTTATGGATGAATACGGAAGACTGATTTCCCAGGAAAAAGGAGGAGGAATTAAGGATATTTGGCAGCACTCTTTTATTGATAAAATATTAAATCAAAATCAGGGCTACTTCCGTCAAAAAATAGATAAAGAGGATATAATGATCACCTATTCTACTTCCTCTGTTACCGGATGGAAAACCATAAGAATGATTCCCTATAGATGCTATATGAATGAAATAAGGGATATTGGCTGGATGACCCTCACTTTGTTAATTATATGCTTGATAGGAATTTATGGCATATCATTTTTAATCGCCAGAAGGATATCCGAGCCCATTAGAGCTTTATCCGTTGCCATGAGACAAGTGGGGGATAAGAATTTCCAGGTTTCGGTTCCTGTGTGTTCCAATGACGAGATTGGGATGATTTCTGCCGGCTTTAACCACATGGTTATTAAATTGAAAAATTTATTTAATCGGATAGTCCAGGAGGAACAACAGAAGAGGAAAGCGCAAATTCGAGTCCTTCAGTATCAGATCAACCCTCATTTTCTTTATAATGCCCTGGTTTCCATTCGCATGGTAGCCATGATGCATCATGACCATGAGGTGGCTGATATGGTTTTGGCTTTAAATCGTTTATTGAGGAATACCATTAGCAAAGCAGGTCATATGATCACTGTAGCTGAGGAAATAGATAATTTAAAGGATTATTTTACATTGCAGCAGGTTCGATACAAGAATAGAATTTTGGTAGAGTATAGAATAGAAGACACAATTTTATCCTATAGAATTCCTTGGATGCTTTTGCAACCATTGGCTGAGAATGCCATATCCCATGGACTAAATGATAAACTGAACGGAGGGGATAATGATGCCAGGATTATTATCAGGGGAACTGTAAAGGGAAATTATCTATTATTGGAGATAGAAGACAATGGTCGAGGAATTCCTGAGGATTATATCCGGAAGATTTTTGACGGGAAAGCGGAGAAATATGAGGATTCCGGAACTCATATAGGCATAAAAAATACCCATGATCGTATTCAACTGGAATTTGGCAATGACTATGGTATTAGTATTAATAGCATTTTAGGGGAATATACGAGGGTAACAGTTAGACTACCGGTTATCAGTGGGAGTGATAAAGAGAATGATCAATGTGTTGTTGGTGGATGATGAACCTTTGATGAGGGAAGCGCTGCGAACATTATTTGATTGGGGAAGCCACGGATTCCGAATTATCGGCGAAGCTTACAATGGGGTGGAGGCTTTGAAAATAATGGAGCAACAGCAGATGGATATTGTTTTGGCCGATATTAAAATGCCAGTAATGGACGGATTGGAGTTGATCCAAACAGCAAGGAAGTATAATAAGGCAACTGTTTTTGTAGTACTTAGTGCTTATGATGAGTTCCGTCTGGTAAGTAATGCTTATAAAATGGGGGCGAAGGATTATATTTTAAAATCAGAGATGACAGAGGAGCAGGTTATACAAGTTTTACAGAAAGCTTACCATGAGATGATGGAGATAAGACAGCAGCAAAAGCAAATGGAAGAACAGGAGCAAACCTGTAAGCTGTTTGAAAAACACCGGCAGGAGATTTATTATAGGCTTTTAAAAGAAGTGATAGAAGGACGATTCAGTATAAAGCATCAGCAAGATTTGATAAAATTGGGCTTGCGATTTGCTGGTGATCGAGTAGCAATCATGGTTATTTGTGTGGAAAGTTATGTCAGAACAGATTATTCTAAAAGGATATCCTCTGAGTTATCCCATAGCCTGCTGGAGTATTTGGAAAATATTTTGAATAATCATAAGACAGGGAATTTATTGCCTTATCTCCCAGGCGAGTATATAATTCTTTCTTGTTTTGATTCAAAAGATAGTGTGAGGGATATAAATGAAAAAATGACAGTATTGTATAATGATATTAGAAAAAAACTGGAAGCACAATTTGGTGTTATAGTGAGTGCGGGATTAAGTCGTATAGGAAAAGGGATGTCTATTGCAGGAGAACTATATCAGCAGGCTTTAATTGCCTGCCAGAATTCTTTTGTTCAAGGAAAAGGAAAGTTGATACGTTATGCGTATTTACCACCAGAAATAAACAGAGATATGCTTAATGCGGATCGAAAATTAACAGCATTGAAAGAATCGCTTAAATCAATGGAACCAAAAAAGATTAGAGATGGTCTGGATTTTATGATTGTACAGGTGGAAGTGGTTTCTCAAAAAATGATTGATGATATTCGAAAATTGTTTGAAAGATATTATACATGCATTTGCGAATATGGAAGGGATTATTTTCTGGACCAGGATCTTGCCTGTGTATTGGAAGAGTATAATAAAAACTTGCGGGATAGCGGGGATTTGAAACAGCTAAATAATTGGATCAGGAAGACTTTAACAGTAGTAGCATGCGCAATAGAAAATGGGAACTATTTGATTAATAGAGTTAAAAATTATCTCCATAAAAACTATCAAAATAATATATCTCTTTCTCTAGTGGCCAGGGAAATGGGAGTCAGCAGCAGCTATTTAAGCCGGGTATTTACCAAGAAAGTCGGATGCAGTTTTATAAATTATCTAACACGGGTGAGACTGAGTGCCGGCCTGGAATACATGAGAAACTCCAATATGAAAATCTACGAAGTAGCGGAAAAAGTCGGTTATAGTAGTGCGGAACATTACAGCCGAATGTTTAAGAAAGTGTTTGGTAAAAGCCCTAAAGAATATTTAGGATAGCGACACAAGGGGACGGTTCCTCCGTGTCCTTTGAGACAGACACAAGCAACGACACAAGGGGACAGCAGGCCTCCAATATAGTATTCTACCCCTTATAAATTGTCGGATTAAACCCCATGCTCGATATAATAAGATCTATCCATTCCTCTGTAGTAAAGTTCGACCTGCATTCCTTATAATATTCAATATCAACGCTTCCTACCTGAAACGGCTTGAAATTGCGCATCCACAGCTGTCCCTTTTCATTTGGCGACGACGGAGGGACATAAAAAAGGTCGGCAACACCCCAAACCCCACTGGTAAGAAGCAAGTTGTTTTTTTTCACAATATCGTCGCTGATAAATGCGTCATTCATATCCAGGAAAGGAATTTTCAACGCTCTCTTGCCAGTTTTAAGATTCACTGAAACGCTGTAATCGTCCAGCAGCTTAACATTTTCCATATTAAGCAGTCTGTTTTTAACTTCTTCCTTTTGTCCTTTCTGGGGAAGATACCTGTTAACAAATGCAGATATCTTATTTCTTGACTCTTCGGTATGGATGCGCTACATTCTATATATACCACTGAAAAAATGAAAATCATGGAAAAACGCTATGTAAAAGTATACCACCTCAATTCCTTTACTCTCAATACTTTCGACCACTGTAATTTTATGCTTGCATAAGTACTATTGCTATAAATTTCATTCCGGGTGGAAATAATTATACTTGCCTGCTTTTTATGTTCAACTCCAACAAAAAAAGCCTATACTTGAGTATAGGCTTTATGGAAAATGATTCAATCAATTTAATCATAATCCAATTCGTCAATTCCGGATTCATTTATCGCGCTTAAAAGACAAGCTTTGAAATATTGTTTTGTATTCCAAATAGGTCTTTTTTCTTTAGCCTGACGGTACTTGAAAACTGCCCTGTCAATATGATTTAAACGAAGTCTGTAAAGTGATTCGCAGTTTGCCGCATACAATTCATTAATCACTTCAATAATGAGATTTCTTAAGTCATCGCAGAAATAATTGACTCCGGATAGTTCGTAAAAGTCAGTCAGTTTGTCAGTCGTAATTTTCTTCACTGCTCATTTTCACCACCTTTGCACCTCTGCAGCCTGTAGTTTTCACCATTCATATTCAAAACGGTAGAACGATCAATCAGCCGTCCTATCAGGGCAGAAGCCAGTTGTTCATCCTTTCCAAGAAATGTCATCCATTTTGAGAATTCGAGATTTGAAGTGACAAGTGTGCTTTTTGTCTCGTAGCGTGCCGCAAATATTTGAAACAATAGGCTTGCACCTGCCGCATCAAAGGATAAAAAGCCCAGTTCATCAATCAATAAAATATCACAGGTATTAACATTCTTAATATACTGCGACAGGCGTCTTTCGTTTGCCGCCTCCGTCATTTGGGTAACAAGATCCGATGCTCTTTTGAATTTGACAGTATACCCCCGGGTGATAGCTTCAATACAAATAGCAGTCAGCAAATGACTTTTACCCGTACCGCTGTTGCCGATAGCAACTATGTTCCGCTTGTCTTCAACAAATCTGCAGGTCGCAAGTTCCATAACTATATCCTTGTTCAAATCCGGCAGGCGCTTTGAGTCGAATTCAAAGGTATCAAGCGTTTTGATAACAGGGAATCCCGCATTTTTGATACGGTATTTGTATTTGTTTTCATTCTTAATATTCTGTTCTGCTTTCAGAAGCTGATGAAGAACTTCTTCAGTAGACAAATCATTTTTTACATATTCTTTGTATCTTGCAAAGGAATGAAGTCTAAGGCTTTTTGATATGGATACAATATCCTCGGATAAGGATATGGGGTTAGGAATTATCTTTTTCATGAAGATTTCGTCTCCTTTCGATCAATTGGTCATATTGCTCCAGGTTGGCAGGTTGAACCTTAACGTCATCAACACTGCATGGATCCGCTTTTCCAAGTATTTCAAGGTAAAAACAAACCCTATCATAGGAAGGGCATCCGGTAAGGTTTGCTTGTTTTACGGCCCACAGAAGGGTATCCGGTTCCAGCTTTTTAGCCAGGAGCAGGATATTGACAAACTGGACGTTTTTATCCCAATCCTTGCACAGTTTAAGGAAGTCAGCCAGTTCGACAGGCATAACCCCCTTGTTGATGGGAACTGCATTTCTAATAGCCCGAGGCTTTCTTTGAAGGATTTCAAGATAGTGCTCCGGGATATATTGATGATCAGAGGGGTGCATACCTTTTTTATGCTGCCATACCAGCTTGCCAAGATAATATATATCCACATGGAAAGGTGAAACCTTTACTGTAACAGACATCCCCGCATATTCGGGCGGAACGGAATATTTTATCCCGCCAATCCTTATGGTGAGGTCAGGATACACATTGGCCTTTACTTCTTCGGACGGATCCATGGGATATGTCGGAAGGGGAAGAAGATATCCCTTTTCTTCATCAAGCATATCCTTAATCGTTCTCGTCCGGGTCTTTATCCTGTGGGACATGCAATATTGGATGCATTTTTGAGTCACATGCTCCTGGAGTTCCTGGTAACTTTCCACCCATGGTATGGGAGTAAAAGCGATTTTTCTGATGATTGAAACAAGGTTCTCGACCGAGCCTTTTTCCCAACCTTTTGCGGCATTGCAAAATATTCCTTCAAAAGCATAATGCGCTTCAAGCTTTTTAAACTTCTCCTGTTTCACCGCATCCTTACCGGAACCCTCCAGAACAGCGCTTTTCAGGTTGTCATAAATACACCGGCGAGGAACACCTCCGAAATATTCAAAAGCCATCACATGGCCCATAAAGAAACTGGAGCTTGTCTTATCCGGGAATACCGCCGAGAATATGCCGTAGCTGTAGGGGAGAACAGCACAAAATACGGAAACCCGCGTCTTAAGCTTTTTTATGTAGGCATAGGCATCACCCCAGTCAAATTCCATAGCCTCACCCGGTTCAAATTCAAGCGGCACAAATATTTCAGGCTCGTCTACCCGCATCTCCTGTATATACTTTCGTATGGTTGATTCCCCTATGGTATACCCAGACTTTAGAAGCATTTCCCAAATAACCTTCGCATTAAGTTTTTGTTTTTTCGGAGCGTCCTTGTTTTCATTGATGATCCGGATAATCTCTGATTCCAGGGTTAACCTTAAGGGACCCTTGCTAATTTGATATTCTTTCCTTTCACCGGGCATATGTGAGCCTTCACAATATTTTTTCACCGTGGGTCTTGATACTCCCAGTTGTTTTGCGATTTGTCTTTGACTTAAGCCTTCGACTGTGTAAAGCCTTCGTATCATCCGGTAGGTATCTGTGTCAATCATTTATATCACTCCCTTCATATGAATCCGGTTTCCCCGGGGAAACTTTCCAATGCTTGAGCAATGTGAGAAATTTTTTAACGGAATCTTCAACGGCCTGAATCAAAGATGCATACTTGAAGATCTTTTCCTTCTCCCAAACTGCAAAGAAGACCTCGATATCATGGATAACATTCAGAATTAATTTAAGCGCATTTTGAAATTTAACATCGTCATCCACTTTACCCCTGGTGCTTTTAATACTTACAGTGTTTATATTCTCCATAGCACAAAGAGGATTATTGATGATTTCTTCTTTCAGCGCATCCGGCGTATTCTTGTCGGTATAAGCGCCCACAAGTCTTTCCACCATGGATTTCGGAATGCGGTTTGCATAGATATTCATGGCAAAAGTATGCTGCCGGTCTTTTGGAATACGTGCGATATTCTGTGCAATGGACGGGCATAGCGCCTTATCCGTCACCATGGCTGCCACATTGTCGTTCAGTCTCTCCACCAGGGAGAGCCTTTTCGAAATCCATGCCTCTGACTTCATAAGCTGCTCTGCCAGTTCCTTTTGGTTGCAGTGTCCCAGGTTTAAAATCTCTTTCAAAATCAAGCCTTCTGATATGTGGTTTAGTTCCCTGCGAAGAGATGATAAGAGAATAATTGCCTTGCCGATGTCGTCAGGAGACTGAATTTTTGTGACAAAAACATCTGCCTTATCCACTTTCATTTCTTTTAGAACCGAAAGCTCATTGTTCCCTTTCAGGACCATCATTGTGCCTGACGGCTTTTCAACCGTAACAATGGGCATGACAAGTCCGTACTGTTTGATATTTTTTTTGCACAGCGCCCTTTGTGTTCCGGATATTCCAATTCCTAGCATCCTGTTTTCCGGAATTGTTTTAATATCTACTTCCTTTATGGGGTATTTTATTATTTTCACGTATATACCACCTCCCAGGAAGCATATTACCTTCTATGTTGGTGCATGGCGATAGGGTTTTGAAATTCTCAAAGCAAAAATTTCTGAGTTCGATTGAAGAAATTGTAATTTAACATACTGCAGAATGCAATCTCATTTCCTTTGATTAACACAGGTTCAATAAGTGAAAGCAGTTTTTTATGCCTTAAGACTTGAGCAACACTCCAGTGAGCACGTTCAACAAACGGGGAACTAGGCGGCGCTGGAACTACGGTGGGCAGAATGTCATAAATGTTCAGAGAAAGCTTTTTAAGAACCCTTGATAGTGTAGAGTGGCTGAAGCTTTCAAGTCCAAATTTCTGACGAGTTCTTAATGCAGCTTCTCTCATGCTGATTTTTGAACTCAAATACAATGCTGTCGCATAAATATATACATATATAGGGTATTTTCTGTTCGGAAGTTTTATGGATGGCCACAAAGCAACATTTTTTCTGCCAGGAAATTTAAGCATAGGACACTTTAACTGCTTTTCTTGACCACTTACTAAAAATTTATAAGTCAGGCTTTTACGCCTGAGCAAGAAGAAGCTTTTAAGCTTACTCAGGAGTTCATGGTCAAAACTGCAGTAAAAACTATCCTTATGGATGTTGATTTTAGCGTCAATCAATGTTATTATCAAAGTGTCTTGTTTGGAGTCTTGAAGGGTTAAATGTGGTGAACATTTAACATAAACCTTCAAGACTCGTCCTCATTTCAGCAGTATTTTTTGCGGCTATGTATTTTCGTAGCACGCTAAAAAAAGTATACCACATTTTTGGTATACTTTCATCATAGCACCGGTATCATTTTTGGTATACTTAATTCGTAGCGAATCCACTTCGGTAAGCTCACCGTCCTCCAAAAAATTATAAAGAATCCATTCTCCAACATATGCAGGAATGGCCCTGGAGGAGAACCCCGCCTTATGTATCAAGCTTTTATTTATTACAACGTCCCCATAGCAGTCATACGCTTTTTGTTCAAACTGCAACATACTCCATACCTCACTTAAAAAATATCATCAAAGTTTGCTATATTCCGTTGAACACTCTTAACAATAATCGGAAGCTTATATTCATGTGTGTATTCCTTTCCGAGAAACTTATACGTCACTTTCAGCAGCAATTCTTCATTCCCTTCATTTTTAACAAAACGAATATTATCCATATATACTTTAAACGCCGAAAGTTCATCAAATTTCTCATATTTCACACTTTTAGAATCTGACCTGGCATTAGAATTCAATATGCTTATTTCAATATCTTGCACAGCGTATTCATTCGGATTCTTAATAATCATCTGAATTTTTGATTTTACAGACAACCTGAATTCATTTGATAATAGAGTAATGATCAAAGCCTCTTCCTTAACATCCACCCTTTCAAATCTTATAAAAGGCACGATCTGCTCCTCAGGAGTTATTCCGCCATGAACATAAAAATTTTCGTCTGTTTCCTTAAAGCGATAATACTTTTTTGCAATCAGGTAATTCTCCTTCGTTCCAAATCTATTCCTGTCAATAACGTAACAATAGAGGTCAATATTGCTGTGCAGCTTACTCATATCCTCATCTGCAACGTAAACATACCTGTGATCCGATTTTTCTACACGACCCTTATAGTACGCCTGATCAATCAGATTTTCCTGGCTGCTCAATATGATTGTACTTCCATGATCTGACATCACATAAACTTTCAGCTTATTTTCATATCCGATTCTTTTGGCAAAAGCGAAAATCTCCCGACTCAAAGCATTGAGTTCATTTTTTATTTTTGATCTCATTGATAATGCGGATTCCTTTTGCCCTTTATGCAGTATATCGTCAATTTCAAGGTAATTTAGTATTAATACGTCCTCGTCCTTATTATCAATTTTCGACAACTCGCTTATATTTTCAAGATATCGCATGCTAAGGCCAAGCATACCCGCCCACTTCTTAACTTCCTGCTTATAGCTGATATTTTTCGCATTGCTGTACGGTTCACCTGTAAACAAACTTCCTTTTGACACCTCGGTTACAGTTGGAAGCATTGCAAGTAATGGTTTCTCACTTGCCGAACTGAACCCCTGCTTTAAAAAGTAATCTTTTAAAAGATTTAAATATTTATATAATTAAAATTATCAATAATTATAACCAGAGAAAGTTCGTTATTCGCCAGCTCACTGCTAAGCATGGAAAATGCCCTGTAAACCAGGTACTCTCCACAAAAAATCAACTGAGCATAATTATCATATATCCAATTTCCATAACAAAACAAAACGGATTATGAAGATATTTAATCGTCTTCCTATTTCGGCAAAATCCATCATCCGTAAAATTATAAGCCACTAAAACACTTGTTACGTATATGTAAAAATCCCTGACAGCCTTGGTTTCAAGACTTTCAGGGATTCTCTCTTGGAGGCGCCACCCAGATTTGAACTGGGGAATAAAGGTTTTGCAGACCTCTGCCTTACCGCTTGGCTATGGCGCCACTCTATTTTGCACATTTAAGTTTAACAGATAAAGGCCAAATAGTCAAGTAGGTATTTTTTCGGTTGTGTTTTTTTTCGGTTTTTTGTTAGATATCCAAGTTTATTTTCCGGGATTTAAAGTAAAGGGAGCTGCTCTGGGTATATCTATTGCAAGGTTGATCGGAGCTGTTCTGTCGTTATATGTTTTGTTCCGAGGTTCAGGAATTATTGAGCTTAAAAAAATATTCCCGCTAAAGATTGACATTAATATTCAAA
>JABUEW010000136.1 GCA_013314855.1 Bacillota bacterium
TAGTGACGCTAGCCTCATACTCCGCAAGCTGAGGGAGGAAAGAACATTGGAAAGCCGTATGAGGGAAAACTTCACGTACGGTTTGATGAGAAGGGGCAGGTGGCCACCTGTCCTTTACTCTACATATTAGGCACTTAATTTGTCCCAAATGGTTGTTGCTACTGGATCTGTGACATCATTTACCTGTTTACTTTTAAGGTCTTTTGATGTTACATTAATAATGTACACAACATTATTAACTTTAATTTGCACAAAATCCTGTAAGAAGATTACAGTTTCACCAACTGTATTGAGGTTATTTCGAATTTGTAATATTTGTATGAATATAAACGAAAAAAACATTGCAGAGAAATAACCTTCAAGCTTCTTAGGGTCACGTGCCTGGACTTTTTCAAAGTTAAGGTGTTGCTTGATATCTCTGAAGCTTGTATGTTAATTCCAAAATAATATCATGTATACCATGTTTGGAAACAGAAATATCATTTATATAATTATTGATATTTTTCAAACGAATCCCTGCTAAAAATATATCAAATATGGTTTACATAATATAGCTGTAACTGTAAATGCTTCGCCCAATGCTGTCCCAGCATATAAAGCTCTTGGATTTGTAGAACAGGGTGGTGAACAATGTATGAACGGTATAAGGTTTATACCAATGGTTTATTTTCTAAAGCCTGTAAGGCTGGTTTATCCGTCTGTGGAGTATAAAGAAAGCTTCATTGCAGCTAATGAGGAATACAAAAGCATGGGAGAGGCTTTTGAGAATATTGAAAAGCTTGAAGCGGATTTTGTAGGTTATATTGACAGGTTGAATAACTATCGAAAGGGCATAGACTTGCCGGAGAATTGGGTACCATACACCACCTTCTGGTTGGTTGAGGGTAATGAGGGTAATGAGTACATAGGCACTGGTTATGTGCGCCATGCTTTGACAAATAATTTAAAGGCTATTGGCGGGCATATTGGGTACGGTATACGCCCAAGTTGCCGCAGAAAAGGCTACGGCAGGTTTATTCTGAAGCTGCTGCTTGAAGAAGCTGCAAAACTCGGTATAAGGAATGCCCTTGTTACCTGTTCTCCGGATAATGAAGGTTCAAAACGTATTATTGAAGCTAATGGCGGTATCCTTCTAGATGAGATTATAGCCGAACTTGACGGGAAGCCGAGAAAAACTTTGAGGTACAGGATAAATACTGGTTTCACCAACAATATGCTTTGGGATGAAAAAGGTATTTGGTACCACGGCTCACCCCATGTTTTTGATGTATTACGTGCAGGCAGTACAATAACGCAAGATGAAAAGCTTGCACGTGCATTTTCGCACAAGCCTAGTGCTTTATTAGTTGATGATTGTGGTGGAATAACTCACAATGGCACTCAACCGGGGTTTCTCTATGCAATTGATGAAGCCATAATCCCCGGAGAGGATATATATCTTCATCCGCGCACCACAATGACCCTGGGCAAAGAATGGTTGACTGTCCGTGAACTAAAGGTAAGGTTGATAGATATTGATGAATGTAAGTGGAGTAACTTATGAATGTGCTATTAAAGGTCCACAATTATCGGTTGAAGCGGAAAACCACAATGGGGGAAACAATAGTATTGCGCCCGATGATGGAGAGCGACTGGTCGCTGCTAGAGGAGTGGAATAACGACCCCAATGTTCTTTATTATAGTGAAGCAGAAGACGTGCAAGGCTGGCCACCTAATGCAGTACGAGAGCTTTACAGGAGCGTATCGCAAAACGCTTTTTGCTTCATCATTGAATACAACGATATTCCAGTCGGAGAATGCTGGTTGCAAAAGATGAATCTGCCTGATATTACGAAAGAGTTTTCAGGCCTTGATACAAGAAGGATAGACATAATGATAGGAGAGAAAGATTATTGGGGGAGAGGTATTGGGACCACCACCATCAGCCTTCTCACTAAATTAGGTTTTGAAGACGAAAAAGCAGATATTATATTTGGGTGCAATATTGCAGATTACAATAAAAGGAGCTTGTGTGCCTTCTTAAAAAACGGTTTTGAACTTTACAAGACAGTAGAAGAACCAGAGGGATGCAAGGCAAAACATTCTTATTATGTACTTCTTAAAAAAGAAAGGTATGCAGAGATTTTGTTTGCACGATACAGAGGCATTAATCAGTTTGGGAAGGCTTATGAATATATGCTGTCTAATGATACCCATGCGCCTGGTTCGGTCGATAGGATGCTGGCAGATAAGATGGTGCGGCTTTGTGATGATACAAAGAAGCTTCTTTATGCTGAACCGGTGCCATGCAGTTATGAGAAAGGTTTACGGCCAGCTCTTGAGGCATTTGTTGAACATGCTGTTAGAGGTGCCGACAGCGATGAGGAAATACTGGACCGTTTGCTTGACGCGCTGTTGCCAATTGTAAAAAAGGGCGAAGATATAACCCTTGACCAAATGCTTTTCGGCGGCCTGGAAGAAGAAATAATCATGCGTGGTAGCGACTGGTGCACAGATATGGCCCGGGTAGCTTGCATATTGGCGCAGCTGGCCGGTATTCCTGCAAGAATAATATATGCTTTCAATCTGAAGTCGGCATACTCAGGACATGCGTTGATTGAGGCCTTTTATAGAGGGAAATGGGGTGTAGTTGATCCAATAAGGGGTATGCGCTACCTAAAAGGGGAAGATGGCTCGCCTGCCTCGGCATGGGATTTGATGAATAAGAATCCAGTAAAAGCTTTTTCTGCCGGACGTGCTGATGTTGTTGATTATGATCAATATTTGGGTGTTGCAGTTGCTGATTATAAAGTTTCAGATCGAAAGCAATTTGACTACTCGGTTTCAACTTTGAATGATTATTGTAAAGCAATACTTGAAGAAAGCATAAAGGGTTGGCCTAATGGTTTGAGGTGGATTTTTGGAGAGGATAGTAATTGATTCATTCTATATAAAATTCCCAATATGGAAATATATCAAGTGTTTTCTTTTGCTTGCTTTTCGACGCTTGAGGCACGTTGAGTGCGTAGTTCTGATGTCAAATGTAAAAAACGTATAAGGGATGAAGAGCGGCTTAAATACAGGGTTTTCTGGTGTTTTGCCACTTGTGGCAGGGGTGTTGGTGGGTGGTCAGGATGCCGGAAAGCCCTGTTTTTTTGTTTGTGTGATTGCCCGAGGGAATATATCTACCGCCTTCCGGAGTTGCTTTCAGTGGGCAGGGTTATAAAGAAAAAAAGATGTGTTTTGAAGTTTTTTGATGTGAAGATTATAAATGTCCAAAATGTGGGCATGATGAGTATTATTGTATTAAAACCCGGAAGTTTATGTGCAGCATATGTTTGACTTTTATTAATTATTTATGGATAATATTGTAAAAACAGGGGTGAGAAGATGGTGGTAACCATCCAAAAAGGTGCCGGAGGTCGCTTGATTGTACGATTTCCATATTCCAGGGAAACTGTTGAAAAGATACGCCGGATAGAAGGGCGTAAGTAGCATCCGGAAGAAAAGTTTTGGACAGTTCCTGCGGATAAAAACACTGAAATGAAAGTCCGTCAGTTATTCTCATGTGATCAATTGAATTTCATAGCATCAGAGCATGAAACTGAACAAGAGATACTTTCATGTATGGCACCGGAACCCGAAGCAGCATCGTCCAGCAGGATCAACAGTAGATTCGGAGACGAGGTTGTTGCCTAAATCGTGGAGCGTGGTTGTTTTGCCAAAACTTTTAGAAGAACTTCAGTTGAAGGGCTACAGTCCTAAAACCCGCAAGAGTTATATTGGTCATGTGAGAAGATTTGCGTTGTTTTTCGGAGATGAACCCGAGAGAGTAGTCGTTGAACATGTACGCCAATATCTTTTAGAGCTGATATCAAAGCACAATCATTCCCATGTATATGTCAACCAGGCAGCCAGTGCATTGAAGTTTTTAATGGCGAATGTTTTAAAGGACAAGGTAGCAGAGTGTATTGATATACCCCGGTGTAAAAAAGAATAGAAACTTCCGATGGGGCATGCAAGCTCTAAGACAACAGAGATTTATACCCATGTATGTGAAAAAGATATACAAAGGATCCGTAGCCACATGGATGATTTTATGAATCTCTCTACCATAGTGCAATTTCCCGAAACAGGTTCGGAAATCCCTCTACATAGGGAGATTACCCGCAATAGGCTCGGGAATCCCTCCACATAGGTAGATAACACGAGACAGGTTCAGGAATAAGGTGTTATATAAAATACGGCAGGAAAAACGGAGCGCCCGTACGGGGCGCGAAGGTTTGAAAGTGGAACTGGCAGTGATAAATAAAAGAAAGGGGATTCTTTTGGAAGAGTTAGAAATAAGGGTTTGTTCGGATGAGGAACTGGATTTACTGGCGATTCTGAATAAGCAACTAATTGAAGATGAAAAACACGATAATAAAATGAATATTGAACAGCTTCGGGAAAGAATGAAAGGGTTTATTCATACGGATTATGTTGCATATTTATTTGAGAGAAATTCGGAAACCATAGGATATGCTTTGATTGATCATACGAGAAAACCATTATATCTACGGCAATTCTTTATTTGTAGGGAAGTCAGAAGACAGGGATACGGAAAAACTGCATTTAAAAAGTTAATCGAGTTATTAAATACTGAAACCGTTGATATTGAAGTATTGTCATGGAATGATAGAGGTATAGGGTTTTGGAGGTCGTTAGGATTTAAAGGGTAGTGTCAAAAGTTTTATGAAAAAATGAAAAGGGCAAATTCGGGTCGCGGTAAGTAATTTCATGAAGTTGGGCAAGTAAGTTAATTCATGGAGTTGGCGCGACCACATCGATTCGACTAAGATAAGAACTATCTAAATCGAATCGACGTCAGTAATGCGCAGCCGTTAGGTGAAATATCGCTCTTCAACGTCGCCCGAGCCTCCGGCCGTCGCGCGAAAAATAAATGACAATCTAAGTAATAGTAAAATATTATGCATTTAAAGTGAGGTTATTGTTATGAGTAAAAAAAGGATTCCATTTATACACCACATTGAATTGAATGTTACGGATATTAAAAAATCAGTTGCTTTTTACTCTCCTATACTCAAATGGTTAGGATTCAGAAGATTCGTGGTTAGAGGGTGGGTTAGCGATAATCTGTTGATATGTATTTGGAGAAAGACAGTAAAAGAAAAAAGGTTGGTAGATGGAGCAGGATTACATCATTTGGCCTTTGGAGTTGAAACTCAAGAAGAAGTTGATGCCTTCTATAATGAGGTACTTTTAAAGATTAATGGAGTCAAAATTAAGTCTCCTCCAAAATATTGTCCGGAATTCAAATATAATGTATATTATGCAACATATTTTGACGATCCTGATGGCAATTACTTGGAGGTAGTATATACAGATCTAATAAGCGCTAAGAGATATTACAGCACATATAAGAGTAAATAATAGACATTATTTATAGAAAGTAAAAAAGAAAATCCGGCCTTGACTCCGCCGTGCAGCCGGGGGATGAGCGATACTTCACCTAACAATGCTGTCACGCAAGGATGTACAAGGTCTGAGTCCCTGATTTAGCGCCTGAAAAAAGCGTCCCTGGTACGCCACACCGATTTGCAGAGCGGTGACGGAGCACCACCCACCTCTATCTTCGCCGGGCAGGCTTGCCCTTGATAGACTAGGTACGGTTCAGCTAGAGGCTTTACTGCTCATCGGCGTCGTGACAGCTGAGACGTTAGGCGAAATGTTCGGCGTAAAAAAGAAAGGAGAACAGAATGATGCTTAAAAAAGGTATTGAGGTAGTAAAAAGTAATGGTATCAATTACCTATATAAAAACGGTAAGAAGATTAAGTATAAACCATGGCTTGGGGATTTATTTTCTTTTTTATATGACTCAATAATGGCAAACTCGGTATTCCCTAAGAAGTTTGAGGCTTCTATCGAAAAGCATACTCAATTTCTTAAAAATGAATATAGTAGCATTCATAATAGTGAAGTTTTAGAATTAGCAACAGGTAGCGGACACCTGTCTGAAATACTCCCGTATGATAATAGATATACTACAGGAATAGACATAAGTGAAGGTTTATTGAAAATTGCATATAAAAAATTTAATAATGCTGGTTTCAGAAATTTTGAGTTATTTTTATGTAGTGCTGAAGATCTACCTTTTCGAGATAATTTTTTTGATATTTGCGTATGTAATTTATCTTTAAATTTCTTTAGTCAGTTAGAAACTGTTATAAAAGAAATAAAAAGGGTATTAAACAACAAGTCATTAAAGATATTGGATGTCGGGTGCGGAACAGGAAGGCATGCAATTGAATTGTCAAAAAGAGGATATTTGGTTACAGGTATTGATTTATCAGAGGCACAACTTAAAAGAGCAAAAGAAAAAGCAGAAAGTAATAATCTCAAAATTGATTTTCTAAAGCTAGATGCAAGAAATTTGCCTTTTGACAATGAATTTGATGTTGCTATAATGCTTTGTGAGGGTGGATTTCCTAGGTATAAACCATCCTGCCTGAAGGAGAAGAGGTACAAGGGTCCTCACAAGTACAAACGCGTTTGCCGTTTACCCAGGAAATCTTGGGACACTCCCATTTATCCCTTGGAGCTCTTCCCTTACCCCTACAAGGGTAGGCATATTTAAAAGGAGTTCCATCCTTAGGGCAGAGCGGACGGCCTGACTCATCAAAACCAGGCTTAAGAAGCTCGGGATTGGTGTTTCTTGGATTTAATGGGATTATGGCTTTTTCAAAGCCGCACTCATTAAGCAGGAATGGATAGGTATCGTAGGTATCGAATATGGAATCGCCAATAAAGGTGTAGAGAGAGGTATCCGGATGCATATTGAGGAAGTCTTGAAGGACAGGTTTTAATGAGGTAGAGTCACCGATGGATTTATCCTCTTCGGGAGAGTCAGATTTTTTGTCTATTTCAACTTCCGGATGTTTTTCTTTGAAATCATCATTAAGGAAGGTAATATTTCTGACGATGCCGAGAGCATTGGTAAGGATAGTGAACTTATAAACGTAACAGAAGTGGCCGTTAATAAAGAGTTGTTTAACCTCATTATTGGAAGAAGCACATGAAGGCATCAAGTTATAGGCCATCTGGTATAGATTTACATCGGGGTTATCTTTATAAGCTCTTTTAAGCCTTTTTATAAGTGCATTTAGGAACTTGGGGTTATTCTCAGCAACGTAAGCTTCAATACCGGAAGTATCAAAAATGAGGGTAGAAGCAAGTTGGGAGTTGATTTTTTGACAAATGGGTTCTGTGATATCTACAAGGTTTTCAAAAAGGTCCTTAATATGTTCAACAAAATCCTTTTTAAACCTTGAGAACTGAGAATCATCGGGGACACTATCGAAAAACCCACAAAACTCTCGGGCTTCTCTGCAAAGGAGCAAAAATATAATTAACAAAGAGACTATAGGTATACCGAGAATTTTTTGAAGGATTAAAGCTGAAAGCATTGAAACCAAGGAATATTTCCTATCCCTTCCCAGGTAACTGTAGTAAGCACGATGGAAGGTAAGAGGGATATAAGATTCTAAATCAAAATATTCTGAGAGAAGGTTTAGGAAAGAAGGTTTGTTATTTTGGAACAAGTCTTTGCATTGGGAGTAAATGTCAGCGATAGTCATTTGTTTAAATGGTTTAAGCATTTGATTTTCTTCCTCCTTATTAGTGGTAATATTTCAATTTTCAACATAATTATACACTATTTGGGGGAGGAAATCAATATAAAAATTATGCTAAAACCCTATAATTTAAAGGGTTTCAGCATTTTACAAATAACTAAGTCATAAATAGAAGGAAGGAGGTTAATATTTCATGAAGTGTGAAGATATTATTACATTTTTTAAAAATAACAAGCATGAATTTGAAAAATATGGAGTTAGAAAAATCGGATTATTTGGATCATATGCTAAAAACCAGGAAGATGAAGATAGTGATATTGATGTTTTAGTTGAATTTAAAGAGGGGAATAAAACTTTTGATAATTATATGGACTTAAAATTTTATTTAGAGGATAGATTTAATAAACAAGTTGATTTAGTAATAAATGAAAATATAAAAGAGGATTTAAAAAAAGAAATTTTAGGAAGTGCTAGATATGCGTGATTATAGAATATATCTAAATGATATTATGAATTGTATTAAAAAGATAAAAAAATATACAGAGAATATATCATATGATGAGTTTGATAAGAACGAATTAGTTCAAGATGGAGTTTATAGGAGAACTAGTAATGAATAATACCCCTTTATCAGAACCGTATTTTATTATTAACTATTTGGAGAAACAGGGATTATTTAATGAAATTATTTTGGTAACATCAATAAATAATGGAGCAAGTAGAGCGAAGTTAATTGATGTTACTGATAGACGAGGACGCTATGTTATAAAACATACTCATCCCTTGTTGTGCGAAAATGATATCAACATGATGTACTTTTATGAAAAGGAATGGAAATTTTATTCACTTTTCCAAGAAAATGCAGAATTAACTATCCCGCAGGTCATCTACATTGAGCGTAACCCGGATTACGGAAATATTATTGTATTTCCTCATTACAAACGGATTGAGTATTCTTTATGGAGTACCGAATTGCAGTTGAAAGCAATAGATTTTTGTGCAAAGCTTCATAGTTTGAATACACAGCTTATTAAAGAATTAGATGTTGAGTATAAGAATATTTGCCCTGATAATGAAAAACTTTATAGTTCATTAGATGATTGGAATTTAGATGATTGGAATTATGTGCTTAGTCTACATGAAGGACATTTTGACAAGGAAATTTTAAAGTCCATTCTTAAAAGGTTTGATAGAATCTGCGATATTTTAAATAGTCATCCATATAGTATATGCCATGGCGATTTTCATGCGGATAATATAATGTTGAATAATGAGGACCTAGTAGTGTGTGATTGGCAAAACGTGGGTTTGGGGAAAGGTGCAAGTGATGTATCGTTTTTTATAAGCAGAGGTAAGGCAGCAGGTATAGATATGAATGAAGATAATTTAATAGCATATTATTGTGAAAGGCTTTCAAATTATACAAAAACAGAAATTAACAAAACTGACATTTATAATACAATAAACGCATCAACAGTTTTCGTATCATTCATGTTTTGGGCATATTATCTTAAAAATGTGGATTTTAATAGTGTTTCAAAAGTATATAATAAAATGATAAACTCATTTATTGCACTAAATCTTTAGCATATATAATCAAAACTATATAAGGAACCTATTCATCACTTATAAATTGTGAAGTATAAAAGAAATAGGGGCTATCGATGGGATGCAGGGGCCGTGCCGTCCACAGCAGCCTCTGAGACTATGGTCACTGTACGGCGCAAAACAAAGCAATCAAATAAACACTCAAGTAAAGGTTGCTGGCTTTTATTGAAAATGGTAAAATTGGATTTGTTAGACAAATTTTATCTTAATAAGGATAATAATGATTTGCCTGTGATTTTGCTATAAAGATATTGTAATGATTTGCTTAAAATTTATAGGTAAATTCTATTGCATCATCTATGCTTTTACAGGATAATTAAAGTATGCAGAGGAAACATATTTGGAGGATATAAATAATTGAAGGCAGGTAATACCATGAGCATAAATGATGTATTAAGTTATAAAGAATTTATGGAAAAAGTAAGGAAGTGTTTAAGAAATTTTTCAACGGAAGATTATCAAAATTTGATCTTAGACTGGGCTAGTGAAGAACATCCTTCAAGGAGACAAGAGTTTTTATACAAGTTAATATCTTCGAAGCAGAAGAAAGAAGTTATCCCTGATGAGGAAATGCTGATGGAGGAGATAGAAGCTTTTGCAAAGAGAGTGGAGGATGGTGAATATTGCATTGGATGGGGCTGGGATGATGCTATCCATGACGAAAGAGATTGGGGGGACGAAAGCTGGGCACAGGAAATGGACGAATTCTTGCTGCAAGCCAGAAGCTTATTGCTGCATGGCAAATATAAATTGGCTGAAGAGGTCTACAGAAGATTATTCGACGTATTGGAGTTGGGACGTGAACCGGGGCATCTTCCTGGCGATCCGGATTGTATTAGTATGCTAAGAGTGAATATGGATGAGCAGATAGCACTCTTTCTTAGAGCCGTATATATGAATTCCACTTGCAAAGAGCGACCGGCTTCGCTGTATGAATCAATGAATGAATACAGGAATCTG
>JABUEW010000137.1 GCA_013314855.1 Bacillota bacterium
ACCATCTGGACATTCTCCAGCTTCAATATCGAAGCCATAAACAGAATTTCAAGCATTCTTACCAAGCTACACAGTGAGAACCGGGGAACCGAAATGCTGGACATCCTGCGAATTCTATATGATGTTGCAGGCATGGAATTCCCGGAGGACGTGGATCTGCTGGCAACCCACCCGGAGGCCCGGCAATACTTCCTGTTTTCCTTCCTGCTGGACATGGACGATTTTTTGCAGGATTTCATGGCTGAGGCAGTTAGAGAATAAAAAAATATAATGGGAAAAGTCTGTCTGTTTGCAGGTGTGAAGCGAGCGTTTGTTTCCCTCATCCACCGTTATATCTGCTGGCTAGTGAAATATCCGTTGAAAAAGATAGATTAATGTGTTCAGGCATGTCTATTTTACTCAGTGTGAAGCAAATTAAGACTGGGCAATGAAAGAGAATGCTGGTTTTGATCCAGCGTTCTCTTGATTTAATAGGAATCTGTAAAGAATTCGTTTGATTTTATGGACTTAAAAACAAAATATTTCAAAATATTTAACAAACTTATTGCCTTTATTCGTTTCTTCGTATATAATAAAACAAATTGGCAAATTTTCTCTGTGAGGTATCGGAGAATGGAATATATTACGGCAAAAGAAGCCGCAGAAAAATGGAATATATCTCAACGCAGAGTTCAGGTTTTATGTGAGCAGGGGCGGGTGTTAGGTGCTGTGCGATTAGGATGGGCTTGGGCAATTCCAAAAGAAGCAGATAAACCCGTAGATGCTCGCATAAAAACAAAACCAGAAAATCAAAGATAAAATTATTATTATTTGTGTGGTGAGAATATGGACAAAAGATCCCTTACTGAACAAGAGATACGTACACGGTTTATTACTCCGGCTATTAAAGCCGCAGGATGGACTAATATTCAAGTGCGCGAAGAATATGCTATTACAAAAGGGCGTATTATTGCCCGCGGCGGGTCTTATAAGAGAGATAAGGCCAAATATGCTGATTATGTCCTTTTCTATAAACCACACATCCCTCTTGCCATAGTTGAAGCAAAAGATAATAACCATACAATTTCAGATGGAATGCAGCAAGCATTGGAATATGCTGAGCAATTGCGCGTTCCGTTTGTTTTTACATCGAATGGTGACGGGTTTACTTTCCACAATCGTAACAGCGAAGATAATAATCGAGAAACGGTTTTATCTCTTTCGGAGTTTCCCTCCCCTGAAACACTGTGGGAGATGTATAAACAATATAAAAATATTGATGAAAAGCAGGAAAAGATTATTACAGAACCTTATTATGTCGAGAGGCTTGACAAACAGCCACGATATTATCAATTGAATGCAATTAACCTTACTGTTGAATCTATTATTAAAGGAAATAATCGAGTGCTGCTGGTTATGGCAACAGGAACCGGAAAAACATATACTGCATTTCAGATCATATGGAGACTGTGGAAAGCTGGTATAAAAAAGCGAATTCTTTTTCTTGCCGATCGAAATGCTCTTATTGACCAAACTTATGCAAATGATTTTGCCCCTTTCAAAGATAAAATGACCATTATCCGCCATCGCCATGTGGACAAATCATATGAAATATATCTGGCTATTTACCAAGGACTTACAGGCGAAGGCGATAAGGATATTTTCCGCCAATTCAGCCCTGATTTTTTCGATTTAATTGTCGTTGATGAATGCCATCGTGGTAGCGCAAAGGCCGATAGTGAATGGCGTGAGGTCTTGGAATATTTTAAATCCGCAACGCAGATCGGCTTAACAGCAACGCCTAAAGAAACAAAAGACGTTTCCAATATTGATTATTTTGGTGAACCGGTTTATACATATTCGTTAAAGCAAGGCATTGAAGATGGATTTTTAGCTCCTTATCGAGTAATTCGTGTATTGCTTGACAAGGATGCTGAAGGATTTCGCCCATATCTTGGACAGACCGACCGCTTTGGAAATATTATAGAGGATCGGGAGTATAACGTAACCGATTATGACCGGGAACTGGTGTTGGAGCAGCGTACCAAAATGGTGGCCAAAGTGGTGTCTAATTACTTGAAGGCCCACAATGCTCGAATGGATAAAAGCATTTTCTTCTGCGTTGATACCGAACATGCAGATCGTATGAGGCAAGCGCTTATCAACGAAAATAGCGACTTGGTAAAAGAAGATGAGCGCTATGTGATGCGAATTACAGGCGATGATGATATTGGCAAAAAACAACTTGACAATTTCCGCGATGTGTCCAGTAGATATCCTGTGCTGGTTACAACATCAAAATTGCTGACGACCGGTGTTGATGTTCAGACAGTCAAGTATATTGTGCTGGATACCAACATTAACAGCATGACTGAATTTAAGCAGATTATCGGGCGTGGTACCCGGGTTCGTGAAGATTTAGGAAAAGCGTTTTTTACTATTTTTGATTTCAGAGATGCAACGCGGCTGTTTGCTGATCCGGACTTTGATGGGCCTTGTGAACAGGATGATGAATTTACACCCGATGAGAACGGCAACATTGATGATCCAACTTCTGATAATGGAATTATCAGAGAGCCTCCCATTGACTACAACATTGATAACGATTCTGAAACCGGCAAACGTAAGAAATATTATGTAGGAGATGTAGAGGTATCCGTTTTAAAGCAAAGAGTTCAGTACATCGATAAAAACGGTAAACTGATTACAGAATCTCTTACTGACTACACGAAACGGAATGTTCTGAATAAGTATGCTACTTTGCATGATTTTTTACGTGTTTGGAATAGCGCGGAACGCAAGCAAGTTATATTAGATGAACTTGCTGAACAAGGTGTCTTAATAGAAGAATTACAGGAGCAAATCGGACGCGAATTTGATCCGTTCGATTTGCTGTGCCACGTTGCATTTGATCAACCTCCTTTGACCAGGCGTGAGCGGGCAAACAAGGTAAAAAAGCGCAATTATTTTGCAAAGTACGGAGAAAAAGCGGCTGCAGTTTTGGATGCGTTGTTGGATAAGTATGCTGATTCTGGAGTTGCCAATTTAGAAAGCATGGACGTTCTAAAGGTCAACCCGATACGGGAATTTGGCACACCGCAATACATCGTCAACAAAATTTTTGGAGGAAAAGATAAATTTAAGCAGGCTATACGAGAGTTAGAGCAAGAACTCTATGTTGCATAATTTTAGGAGGTATGCCAAATGGCTGTATCAAATACGACAAAAGCACTTAAAGACATTATGCGCATTGATGCCGGTATTAACGGTGATGCACAGTACATAGAACAGATAGCATGGCTGTTGTTTTTAAAAGCATTTGATTTTAAAGAAAAAGATTGGGAATTGGAGGATGATTATGTCCCTGTGATTCCCGAGGAATACCGTTGGAGAAACTGGGCAGAAGATGATGAAGGTATTACTGGAGATGCACTGATTGAGCATGTAGAAAATATGTTTCGAGCACTGCGTAATTTGGATGTTTCAGATGGAGATCCACGAAAGTTCCTCGTTCGTGATGTCATGGAGGGTGTCAACAACTTCATGAAGTCGGGAACTCTTTTGCGGCAAGTCATCAATAAAATAAACGCTGATATTAACTTTGAAGAAGTTAAAACTACTCATCTGTTCAATGGCATTTACGAATCCATGTTAAAGGACCTGCAAAGTGCCGGTAAGGCTGGTGAATTTTACACGCCGAGGCCTGTGACCAGATTCGTTGTAGATAAGGTAAATCCTCAATTGGGTGAAATAGTTCTCGATCCGGCATGTGGAACTGGCGGTTTTCTGACCAGTGTCATCGATCGCTTTGAAATAAACACAACTGATGAATACAGGACTTTGCAAAAAACCATCAAAGGTATCGAAAAAAAGCCTTTTCCTTTCCTGCTGTGCGTAACCAATCTGATTGCACATGGTATTGATGTGCCTTTAATTCGACATGACAATACTTTACGTCATCCGGTAGATCAATATCGCCTAGAAGATAAGGTGGATGTTATTGTGACAAATCCGCCTTTTGGTGGTGCAGAGGAAAAAGCCATTTCTCAGTCAGTGCCCGCAGAACTGCGTACTACCGAAACAGCGGATCTATTTTTGGTACATATTATGGCGCTTCTCAAAGACGGCGGACGCTGCGGCATGGTTTTGCCGGATGGATTTTTGTTCGGAACAGGTGTGAAGGCGGCTATCAAGAAAAAGCTGCTGGAGGGAAACAATCTGCATACTATTGTCCGTTTGCCTAAGGACGTGTTTGCACCCTATACCAATATCAATACAAACCTGCTTTTCTTTACAAAAGGGAAACCCACACAGGGTGTATGGTTTTATCGATTGGAAATGCCGCAAGGATATAAGCATTTTTCAAAGACAAGGCCGATGTTGGACGAACACTTTGCACCTGTACACGAATGGTGGAACAATCGTAAAGAGAGCGAAGTTTCTCAATATGTTCCGGTGGAAGATATCATAGCGGCAGAATACAATTTGGATTTCTGTGGTTTTCCTCATGAAACTACGGAAATTTTGCCTCCGGATGAATTTATCACACAATACCGCCAGGAAAAGGCGATTTTAACGGATAGAATTGAGAGTATTCTTGCAAAGATTCAAACAGCCTTAGCCCAGGAGGATGTACAATGAAAGCAGCAGAATTGCGTCAATCTATATTACAAGCTGCGGTTCAAGGAAAACTTGTACCGCAGGATCTCCACGACGAACCGGCTTCGGTTTTGTTGGAACGCATCCATGCGGAGAAAGCGCGCCTGGTGAAGGAAGGAAAGATAAAGAAAGAAAAGCCTCTACCGCCAATCGCGGAAGATGAAATTCCTTACGACTTACCAGAGGGATGGGTTTGGTGCAGGTTATCTGATGTTGGAGAGATTGTTGGTGGATCCACTCCGGATACTTCAAACGCATCTTATTATACTGATCCTGGTAACGGCATTCCATGGATTACGCCGGCAGATATGAAAAATGCTATCGAAAACACAATCTATAGAGGCAAAAAAGATATTACTGCAGATGGATATAACTCTTGTTCTACTAGAATTGTACCAAAAGGAAGTATAATATTTTCTAGCAGAGCACCAATTGGTTTAATTGCTTTTGCCGGAAATGATCTTTGTACTAATCAAGGATTTAAATCAGTGATTCCATATATAATGGACTTAAGAAATTGGATTTATTATTCATTACAAAACAAAACCGAGGATATCATCAATAGAGCTCCAGGAACTACTTTTAAAGAAGTTTCTGGTACATTTATGCAAAAAGAAATTATTCCGCTTCCGCCCTTGGCCGAGCAACAACGCATTGTTGCTAAAGTGAACGAATTAATGACACTGTGTGATGAATTAGAGGCGGCAGAGCAGGAACTGGAAGCTCTGGAGAACCGTTTTGAGGAGTATTTGCCAAAATCTATCCTTCAAGCAGCGGTTCAAGGAAAGCTTGTACATCAGGATCTCCATGACGAACCAGCTTCGGTTTTGCTGGAACGCATCCGTGCTGAGAAAGCACGACTTGTTAAGGAAGGAAAGATAAAAAAAGAAAAGCCTTTGCCGCCTATTACGGAGGATGAAATTCCTTACGACTTACCAGATGGGTGGATTTGGAGTAGATTAGGAGATATATGTTATATTATTATGGGACAGTCTCCTGACGGAACAAGCGTTATAGATAAAAGAAATGTAATAAATGGGATAGAGTTTCATCAAGGTAAGTCGTATTTTTCTGATAAATATTTAAAAAGATCTACTCAAGTTACAACAGATCCTAAAAAGATCGCTATGGAAAATAGTGTTCTATTAGCTGTTAGAGCTCCAGTTGGATCTGTTAATATTACTACAAGGGAAATATGTATAGGACGTGGTTTGTGTGCACTCTTGCCTTTATGTAAAATGACAAGTGATTTTCTATTTTATTTTTTGAAATCTATGGAAGAAGATTTTGTATCTAAAGCCACAGGAACAACATTTATAGCTATTACAGCAGAAACAATAAGAAATCAATTATTTCCTCTTCCACCTCTTGCCGAGCAACAGCGCATTGTTGCCAAAGTAAATGAATTAATGGCATTGTGCGAGGAAATAAAGGCAGTAAAAACCAAACCCATTGAACAAAGGGATACTAACAGGATTATAGACTTTCCGGTGGCAAAACAAGAAGAGCAGCTCCAATTGGCAGCACGCGGTGAAATCAGTAAAAAGCCTTCTGCTGAATTGCTGCAAGCAATTGATGATATGTTCGCGGAGGACGAATGATGTGTGCTGAGAATACCCCAGCGGTTAAGGCAAAATGGGTTTTGGAAACAATGGGCATAAAAGATGTTCCCGCCCTGCATCTTGAAGATATTGCGCATATGGAAAAGATAAAGGTAAAACGATGTGCCTTATCTTCAGAAAAGGATCTGAGCGGGACGCTGATATATAGAGGTGAAAAGAAAGGTATCCTTATCAATACATATATTAATAACATTGGCCGCCATAACTTCACTTTTGCCCATGAGCTTGGTCATTATTTTTTAAAGCACAAACCTCCATATATATCGGACGGAGAGTCAAGTTTCAGATGTTCCAATCAAGACATGGAAGATGTGGTCAGTCATTCCCGTATAGAAACTGAAGCAAATCAATTTGCAGTCGAATTGTTAATGCCGGAGCCACTTTTTAGACCCCTTTTAGCTGGATCTGTCTTTGATTTTACTTTAATGAATAGTTTGGCAAACCAGTTTTATGTGTCTAAACATGCATGCGGAAACAGAATCTTGGATTTCATAAAAGACCCTTATATTCTTATATGCTCAAAGGGGACATCCATTACTGCAATTAAATGTTCAAGCACAGCGAAGGGGTATGGGAAGACAATAAAGAACATTCCCACAGAAAGTCATGCATACAGAGCAATTCGATATCAACAAAATCAAAAACAGTTCTACCTATCGCCGGCTTCAATATGGTTAGGCCATTTTAATAGCAATATTATGGTTTATGAGTGTACAAGGGGAGATTATGAGCACGATGTATCTATGACGATTTTAAAAATAGAGTAGTTGTAAAAATTATTATACACCGAGGATAGTTTAAACAGATGATTTATGTCGATTACAGTGCTGATTGAAGCTATGATTTTGGGTTTATCAGGGTGATTTAATGTTTATTTATGATTACTATATAGAATAATGTCGATAAATCGATGCGTCTATAACACAAAAGAATAGGATATCCATATTTTGCCCATACTGAATCATATAAATTGCTCATATGATGAAGATGAGGTGATAATATGGATGAAAACATAATACTTGATTGGTTATTCTCAGATTTGGATGAATTAATTGATTTTGATGGATACAGAGATATGCAGGAGGTCAAGAAACGTGAAGGAAGAGAGCATATTGAGATTAGCGATAAGTATGGAGGATCAAGCACCGACAACCATTGACAAATACATTTGCCGTTTAGTTGAAAGTGTATTATATGATTCGCCCAAGAGCAGTCTAACTATAACAGAAATATGTGACAATATAGAAAGTAATTTTAATTTACAGTTTGATGTATTAGAAATTGAAAATGCCGTTAAAAGAAAAGCTAGGAATAGGATTATTATAGATAACAAAACATATAGGCTCACTGTAAAAACGAGAGATTTACTCAAAAAACAGCCTGATATGCTCTCCGTTTTGAAAAAATATATAGTTGATTATCGAAAGCATATTAATGCAAATTTTGATGAAAATGATTTCTTAGAATTGATATTAAAGTATTTATATTATTGTTTTAATTCTAATATTAATAATTTTATGAGTCTTTTGCAGCATCAAAATAACATAATCTTAGATACATTTTCTGCATCAAATTATGAAGTTGAGTTAATTAATGGATTTATCTCTTGGGACAATGATGAGAAAAATAAATTTTTGTATTCTATGATATCGTTTAGTTATGAATATTGTATGTTAGCTACAAAAAAAGATTCTTTGCTATCTCAAAAAATTTTTAAAGGTAAGAAATTTATCTTAGATGCAAATATTATTTTTAGAATGGCTGGTATTAATAAGGATGAACGGCAGTATGTGACCAATTCATTTATAAAAAAATGTAAAGAAGTAGGTATTGAATTGTGTTATACAAGTGAAACCCTGTCTGAGTTATACAGGGTTATTAATGGTCAGATTAAGTACATAAAATATATTACACAAAATCAAGAACCGGTAAATTACTCACTAATTCAACAATTAAACAGCAGTGAAGAAATTAACGATTTTTATGAGATTTATTATAAATGGAGTTGTCAACCTCAGAATAAATATAATGATTATATTTCTTTTCAACAGTATTTATTTAGAATGATTCAAGATGTTATTTCAGATATTGCCTATTTGGAGATCCCGAATTACTCGGTTGGTTATAATATAGAATCATTTGATAAGAAAACCGAAAGTCTTAAAAAGTATAAATTGCAGAAAAGACCACAAAAGATGGTATCTGCTGAATCACTTCAAACAGATATCAATAATATTCTTTACACTTTATCACTTCGGAAAAAAAATTATGGACAAAGTTTATGGCAGATAAAAGAGTTTATAGTTTCCGCAGATCAGCTTTTGACGAATTGGGCAAAAGAAGTATTCCCTGGCGTACCAATTGTTGTTATACCAAGCGTATGGCTGTCAATCATTCTTAGGTTTTCAGGGAGAACCGCGGATGATTACAAATCTTACTGTCTGTTTTTAAGTTTAAGACAACATAGAACAGAAGATGATGAAATAAATATTAATCCTGTTATACTCTTGTCAACTATATCTCAAAAAACAATTGATAAAAAAGTAAAAGAAAAAATAATATTAGAAATTATCAACAATAAAGAAGAATATACATTTAATACCAAAGAAGACTACACTATATCCGCAGACAAAGCATTTGACAAAGTTTTATTTGAACTTAAGGCTGAAAACGCACAAATTATTGAAACCTTGAAATTTGAGATGAACAACCAAATTCGTCAAAAAACTAAAGAAAATGATATAGAAAAAGAATTAAAAGCGAAACAAACTCAAGAAGAATTATTAATTAAAATTTCAAAAAAACGTGCATCAGACAAAGTAGCTTGTTTTGAAAATGCAACTCCATTAATTTATATTCTTTGGGGGTTATCTGTATTTCTTTGGATTATGGTTTCACTCATGTTTTTATATCAAATTAATCCAATATACAATTTTATTGTATCTATTTTACCTCCATCTCTTGATTCATTAAGTTTAAAATGGGATTTTGTTAAATGGATTTTGACAATACTGACAGGAGCTATACCAGCTGTTTTGGGAGGAGTTTTGAAGTATTTAGGGTCTAGTGGTAGAAGAGACAAGCTATATAAAAAATACTATAACGAAGCAAAAAAAGCTATTGCAGAAAACAATGGTGTTAAGTGATGTCTCAATATATAGAATTAGAATGTCTTTAGTTATATTGTATAATGCATCGAAATATCGAGATGTAATAATTGTATACATCTACTCTTACAACTTCATCCCAACACATATAGAGACAGTAACAGGAATGCAAAGGAAAGATACTTAGAAATCTTTAAATTTCAGCACTTTGCACGCTATATGACTTTTACGAGAGATGGCGACGATTTCAGGAATAAGGTGTTGAGAGATAAAATTGATGTTTCCGTTGTACTGGACATGGAGTGTGTGGACATGTTTAATGCTTGCGTAGATTAGAGTGTTTAGGCATGTCTATATTACGCAGTGTAACGCAAATTTACAACTGGACAATGATGAGAGAATGTCGGTTTTAGACCGGTGTTCTCTTTTTATATATAAAATGTGTAAAATAAGTAAGAAAGCCGTTTGCTTTATTTATCCATAGAGCAAGCGGCTTTTTTGCGTGAAAGGAGGAAATTCAAGTGCCTAAAGTAATCGCTTTAGCGAACCAAAAGGGCGGCACAGGGAAAACAACAACGGCGGTCAATCTCGGCATCGGCCTTGCGGCACAGGGTAATAAGGTGCTGCTGGTGGACGCGGACGCACAGGGAAACCTGACGGACTCATTAGCCTAAATTCCCGGTAAAATTATAACTATGTTTCCAGATTAATCCCCAAGCTTTCCAAAATATGACTCTGCGGTTTGGTAACCTCCGTAAGGATATGCCCGTACTTGCCTGAATAACGGACTTTAGTC
>JABUEW010000138.1 GCA_013314855.1 Bacillota bacterium
GTAACAATATGTCCATTTTGTTACATGTTTAAAAAAATAAAATCCTTGTTTTTAGCGCATTTGATGTTAATACTTTTTCCTTTGAGTTTTTTTGTATAAAAAATCCATGTATCTTTTTTATAATATTTATGATAAATTTATATATAAGCATCCGCTCGGTTACCATATATTATCAGAAGTACTCATGTAATGGCCAAGGAGGGACAGGTTGATGACCGTAGAACCTATTCGTAATAAAGCAAAAATTAAGCAAATGTACTATTATTTAAACGGTAAAGACCCAAAATATGGACTATTGTTTAAGTTTGGCTTAAATACAGGCTTGAGAATTAGTGATATTTTGCCTATAAAAGTTAAAGACATTTATACAACAGATAATCGCTTTCGTGAATATCTTATCCTGAAAGAAAGGAAAACTGACAAAGAGAAAAAAATTAAGATCAATGAAGCTCTCAAAAAAGAGATAGAAAACTACATGAAAACACGTAATTTAACGCAGGAAGATTACTTCTTCTCAAGCAAAAAAGGTGGGCATATAGGCAGGATTCAGGGTTACCGAATATTACGGGAAGCCGCTGAAGCTGTAGGTATTGAAAATTTTGGAACCCATAGCCTACGCAAAACCTGGGGGTATTGGACCTATAAAATGTCCCGCTATAATATAGGGCTTATCATGGATACCTTTAATCACAGCTCGCAACGGATAACCCTGCGTTATATTGGTGTAAACCAGGACCAAAAGGACGAACTGTACTCCTTGGTCCAGTTCTAAAATGGTATAAAATTCTAAATAACCAACTAAATAGTTTGGGGCTTTTATTTTATAAAAAATATATTAATATGCAGGAAAAATTAAAGTCGTGTCGAAATATATGTTTTAAGGTAACAAAATGGACATATTGTTACATGGACATACAGGAAAACTCTCCCTTCTATAAAAAATAATACGACCACCTACCGCTAAAATATATTATTACCTGTTTTAGTTCTAAACTTTCTGGGAACTTTATTTACTTAACGTAGTAAATGTAAGAAATGATAAGGTTTAAGATATATATTCTTATATTTTTACATCTTAAGCCTTATCCTTGCTAACTTAAACCATCATAGCTATTTTCTTGCCACAACTGCATAAAAATACTCATTTATATCTGTAGTAGACACACTCTTAAATCCGCAATCCTGAAGAATTTGCGTCACATAACTGATTTCTAACTTCTGACCCACATGCAGCCCCCAATCGCTTTCCTTCTTTATCCACTCGACAATCACTATCTTCCCATTTCCCTTTAGTATACGCTTTATTTCTCTTATAAACCGAACCCTGTCTTCAACTTCATGCAATACCAGACAGGCAAATGCAAAAGAAACCGTAGAATCACCGACCTTCATATCATATTCAGCCGTTACAATTGGCCTGATATTCGTCATGCCGTTTTCCGCTGCTCGCCTTTGCGTTTCCTCTACCGTTTCCAATTCTACATCCATAGCATAAACAATACCCTTTGAACCAACAATGTCGGCAGCAGGAATGGAGAAATATCCAATTCCACAGCCAATATTGGCAACAACGTCCCCTTCTTTTAATCCAAGTTTTTTTAGTATTTCATAGGGAGGAAGAAATTCCCGCCATTCAAGGCTATCTAGTTTATTTCTATGATTCACGTCAAGTTTGTGCATCCTTCAAAACCTCCGCAAGTATCTATGATGCTCTTTATCAGATAGTAAACTTCTCTATTCAAAATAAATGTATATAAAAAGAATTATAACATAACAATCGAGTAAAATTAGACTTCAGGCTCCCATTTTTGATACTATGAAGGCATAAGATGTAAAACTGGCAAAGGAGCGTGATAGATATATATGGCATACACCATTAATAATATAAGGGATTTCAAATCTCTGGATGTCTACAATAAGATAAGGGAATTGGTGAAGGATGTTTATAAAATAACAGAACAATTCCCTCCTTCCGAGCAGTACGGTGCAACCAGTCAAATTCGTCGAGCTGTTACATCGATTGCTGCTAACGTAGCTGAAGGCAATGGCCAGTTCTATCCCAGCAAGGAAATAACATTTCTCAATACGGCAATCGGCAGCTTATCCGAGACAAGAAGCTGGATTTTATTCGGCCTGGACATGGACTATATCTCAAAAGAAGATTACGACCGATTAGAAGCCAAATGCCTCGAAATTATCAAAATGTTATACGGCTGTGTCCGTCGGATAAAGCAATCCCAGGACAATGACGATGGCGCTGCTTAATACTACTGTTTACGTTCAGGGTAGTATACTACATCATACCTCCCTGAACTTACATAATAATGGCTTTCCCCTTTCCTATTCCCTCAATAATACCTTGTTCAAAGCACAAGTTTACAAGACTATCAAAATGCAACTCAATTTCGATAAAAATACTTGAAAGTGGCACGAAAGAGTCAGTAAGATTCAGTTATTGAAATAAAACTATTGATGAAGAGGAAGGAGTTTTTGTAAATGGCAAAAGCAGAAATGATAGTATTTGAACACGAAAAACTTGGAGTAATTACTTTTAAAAAAGATAAGGACGGAAGACCTGTATACAATAATGAGAAAGTCAGGGAAATATTCATAAAAGGAATTGAATCCCTTGTAAACCAGGACCTTTTAACACAAAAAGACAGGGAAATGTTTAAGGATATTGTAA
This sequence comes from Bacillota bacterium, assembly GCA_013314855.1. Lineage (NCBI taxonomy): Bacteria > Bacillati > Bacillota > Bacillota bacterium. The sequence goes on from JABUEW010000138.1 coordinate 2,687, forward strand.
ATAACATGGAAATAGGCATTAAGAAAAACCTGCCTGCAAGGATATCTATACCTTGCCAATATAACAGGCGCACAGGGAAAGTAGTTAGTATTTCTTTTTATATCGGTGAAATATCATTATATATCCCGATTAAGGATATGGTTGAATCTATATTGAGCAGTCTCTGCAAGATTATTGTTATGTACAAATTCCCTAAAGATAAAGTTCGTGAGTATGAAAAATATGGGTCAGACGATGGCCTAAACGGATACGGTGGCTATTGGATCAGGTACGCTGAAGCATTATTGCCAGAGGATTATATCACGCATTATAAGATCGCTTATAATGCCCGTGATTATATCCTCAAAAATGCAGTAACCGAACATATAAGAGTTTTTTCAAATGAGCTTGGTGAAGGCTGGGCTTCTGAACTTGCAGAAGAATATGCAGGAAGGCTGATTGATGAGGAGTTGACTGAAAAAGACTATCCTCTAAAAGATTTTATGGAAGAAAAATATGAAGAGCTAAACGATAACGAAGATGAAGATGGTGAAAATTGCAATATCCAAGATTCTCCTCAACCAGATTCCCCAATTTCTTCAGCAGAATATATAAAAAATATGAAAGAAAAATATAAAGATGAGTTAGATACTATAGGTGAAGATTTAGTCATGGTAAGTTCTTATCAAAGGGGAGCCGCCCTATTTGATACCATTGCAAGTTGTAAACATGAAGAGCTGAAATATTATCTGCTTATTGAATACTGGGACTGGATAGATAAAGGACAAGAACTCTATACCCCTTCACTGGTGTCCAGATGGCTTAATGCTGCAAATGTGCAGCTTGACCTGTCTGGTATTGAATTTGACAATGATGGGTTTGTAACGGTTTACCGTGGCGAGAACGAATATTCCTTACCCTGGGAAAAAGGAGCATTAAGCTGGACAACCTCCAGGAAAATTGCTGAAAAATTTTCCAAGGGTGTCAGGGTAAGAATCCAGACCGCAGCACAACCAAAGGTAATTATAGGAAAAGTCCACAGAGATAATATCCTTGCCCGCATAGATAGCAGGGATGAATTTGAACTGCTCTGTAAGGATGTGGTTTTCTTGGAGGAGATTAAGCTCAAAAGCAATAACAAAGACGGCGGCAAAAAGGCGAAACTCCCATCATACGTCCAAGAATAAATACTCTGGGGCTAACCACCCCAGTATGTACATAAAGCCCAGTGAATAATCTGGGCTAATTTGTCAACAACAAAAACCATGTTCTGATAACTTATCTAAACTGCAAAAGAGATAAGCCCAGTAAATAAGGACTTGTCTCTTTTTATACATATAAACAATGTAAAATACAAATATATAATAATTTCATAAGCAGGTTACTTCGCAATTTTATAAATAATGCACCAATCAATTTCAGATAATATGGGTTAGAACGTATTCACAAATAGCATTTACATGCTGGTTTTACAGCAAGCCTTACCTTTACTTTGAATTCTAATATATCGAAGTGTAATAGTTTAATAACACATAATTTTACCTTTTAGCGTATTATTACTGAAACTTTATGTTAAAGTTTTTGATATCCGGTACTGAATTATCATCAAGGTATTTTATTTCTTTCACCGTATCGCATATAAGGTTAAACATGTCTAGAGGAAGTTTCTTGCTATCGATAAGGGCCTTTTGATAGTTTTTTAAACAATTTGTTAAGAGCGTTAATAAAAATTCTGCAGGGAATTGGATATTTAAGAACTTACTAACTTCAAAATTATTATTATAAACAGTTTCATAATATATATCTTTTTCCCTAAAAAACCTATTATCAGAAACATCCACTTTATAGCGATGTATAATACTGCATCTATATTCCTTATACATGATGTTACCAATACTAAATTCTGATAAGAATTCTTTCAACCCCCCGAGTGAGTCCTTATAGTGTCCATGCCAATATTTTTGTGCTGATGATGTGAGATAATCCATAACATTATTAAGACCGTCTATAGACTTTTTAGAAGATCGCTTCTGTGTAGGAGTTACTCTATATTGTTTTTGAATACTCACTAATAAAAACTTTATAAAACGGGATATTTCTAATTCTGTAATTGGTATACCAGATTGCCAAATAAACGGGATGAATGCTATATAATCACTTACATCTAACATTGAAAGCCTTCCTGGTTTGGGAACTACGAGACTTACTACATAAAGCTGGTAGTGAAGATAATAGAATAATTCAGGTAGGCTAATAGAATAAAAATCAATACCCATATCTGAGAACATTTGTATAAAACTTACGAATCTTTTATGCTGCTTCTTTTGCTGATATGCTGCCATATTAGCCAGTGAATCTAGTCGAGAACAAACCAGTAATATAAACTCCTGTGCATATTGCTTATTGTCTTTAAAAAAGTTGAGTAAATCAATTGTTGAGTCGTATTCATGAAACAAATTTATAATCCTTTTTTCAATACTTTCCATACATATTACCTCACGTTTAATGTCCAAAGGAATGCACAAAACAGACATTTGTTACGTTTTATCTAACTATAATGAATTTATTCCTTGTCATTTTTTAAGAAAAATCCAATTACACTTATTAATAATCCAATTATAACAAGTATTAGTCCAATGTTCACGCTCCCATTAAGCACATCACCTAAACCAATTATAAATATGCCTCCAACCACTGTTAATTCAATTCCTAATATCCTAATAACAATATCTGGTTTGATGATTTGTCTTTTAGATAGCTTTTGAGTAAAACACCTAGAACTGCTACAACTGCTATGCATATTAGCACTATAATCGTTAAAGTCATAGTCATTAAGTACCTCCTTCTTTTATTCATATAATAAAACTGTTGTGCACTATTGACAGAATTGCTTTTCTTCCTTTTACATCGAATAATATAAATTTTACATTATTATTTAGTACAAAGCAGTCGGGTTTTGAACAGTTACATTATTTAAGGAAAAAGCATCATAAAAGTTTTATAGCATTAATAACAAGAAGGTCTTGCTCATAATTAAATATTTCATAATCTAATATGTTGAAGCCTCCATCTTTTACTTCTGCTATAATATTTTCAGGAAGTCCCCAGTATCTTGTAGGAACACCATTTTCTACTTTACATCTTGTGATAGGGTCAAATGGGTAGTTTGAGTCTTTTGGATTACCACACTTTGTCATTATTATCAACACCCCATTATTTTTAAGTACTCGAAATGCTTCAGAGAGGAATTTTTTTCTATCTTTGCCAATAATACAATGAAAACAAAATGAATCAATTAAAATATCGAATTTCTCTGATTTGTATGGTAAATCAAGAACACTTCCGACTTTAAATTTAGCATCTGCCAATTGGATTTTACTTCTATCTATAGCCCATGATATAGCAGTTGGAGATATATCTATGCCGTATGCTTCAAAACCATGCTGTGCAAATTGCAATGTAAGCCGTCCATCTCCACAACCTAAATCCAGCAGGCTTCCACTATAAATGTTATTTCGTTTCAAGATGTTGGTTGTCATTTCAAACATACTTTGTGAAATTTTTTCTGTATTCCAACCTTCTTTATTCTGTTGTCTTAACCTTCTATATGTCTCTTCAAAAGTATTCACTGAATTGCTCATATATCCCATTTCCTTTTTGAATAAAAATATTATTGATGAATAATATTATAACTGATGCGCAGTATAAAAACGCTATCGATACTTCCATTATTAGGTATACAAAATGATATGTCAACACTAAAACCTAAATATCTTATTTGTACCGTTTTTACATCAAGAATCTCGAATCTTGATATAACCTACATTATGTCTACCTATGACACAACTTTATTTTTATTTTGACACAACTTACCGTATTATGCCCATAAATACCTACACTTTTTGTTCTGATTTTAATCCTTTTTCCCTTAATTTCTTAATCCCAACAAATAATCCTATGTTATATTTCACGGCGGCCCTGCAATGCCCTGGCAAGGGTTACTTCATCTGCATATTCAAGATCCCCACCTACGGGAATTCCGTGTGCTATACGTGTTGTTTTTATTCCTAGGGGTTTTAATAGCTTTGCAATATACATAGCTGTAGCTTCACCTTCAATATTAGAGTTGGTGGCAAGTATAACTTCCTTTATTTCGCCCGACTGAAGCCTTACAAGCAGTTCTTTTATTTTTATATCTTCCGGACCAATGCCTTCCATTGGGGATATGGCTCCATGGAGTACGTGGTAGAGGCCTTTAAATTCCCGGGTTTTTTCCATTGCTACAACGTCCCTGGGATTTTCCACAACACAAATTACGCCCTGGTCTCTATGCCCGGAACTACAAACTAGACATGGATCTTTATCTGTAAGGTTCCCACAAATAGTACAGTATTTGACTTTTTCTTTTGCTTCCTTTATTGCATTTGCAAGGCCCATGGCTTTTTCGGTAGGAAGATTCACTATGTGAAATGCCAGCCTTTGCGCCGACTTAGGACCTATACCTGGTAGTTTCTCAAATTCTTCTATAAGCTTTGCTATTGGGGTCACAAAGTAATTCATCTACAATCATCCTTATTCATCTGCCTTATCTGCCCAAGTATAACTCAGACACGCTAGAACAACCCCGGAAGGCCTCCTAAGCCGCCTGTAAGCTTATTCATTTCACTGCTCACCATTTCTTCTGCCTTCCTTAGTGCTTCATTTACAGCTGCCAGTATAAGATCCTGAAGCATTTCCACATCTTCGGGGTCAACAACTTCAGGGTCTATATTTATTTCTAGGATCTCCTTCTTTCCTGTTGCCACAACTGTTATAGCCCCTCCACCTGCACTGGCTTCAACAGTTTTACTTTCAAGTTCCTCTTGTAATCTAGCCATCTCCTTTTGGATCTTCTGGGCCTGTTTCATAATATTTCCCATATTAGGGCCTCCAAATCCGGGGAATCCGCCTCTTGCCATAAATAAATCCTCCTAAATTCTATTTGGTCATTATAAATTATACAGCAGTTTATGCCAAATATACAACATGTTATTTTTTTATGAAGGAATATAAGCTTATTATTCCTATTTATCATAAATATTAAAAGGAGCGTTAAATGTAGTTGCAAAACTCAAAATTTTTTCAACACGATCATCATTAAAAATTTCGGAGTCAATAACTTCGGGATTGAATTTTTTAATGTTTTCCAAATCTTTTTCAATAAGGCATTTAACCCTTACTTCCTTACCCAGCTTATCCTTCAGTATCTTTTCAATTAACTTTATATTGGCAGGTTGGGAAACAATTTCCCTGTTTGCTCCATCATTTCCAGGTAATATTATTCCTATGCAGTTTATATCAAATTCAAGAATTTTTGCTGTGCGTAAAATAAAGCATAATGGACCCTTTCCCGCTTTATTTAATTCTTTAAGGACCTCGTCCCATATTTGGACTAAATTGACACTGTTACTAAAGATGTTATGTGTACCTTCTTGGGAAGATACCTGCTTTGCAGGTATAGTTTGATTATTCTCAATCTTTTGCGGCTCATTTTTTACCGGATTTGTACAAATTTTTATCAAAGTAACTTCTAGCATGACCCTGGGATGATTTGCCCACTTTAAACTTGATTCAAGCTCCGACAACTCTTTTATAATATATATAATTTCATCTTTATCTAAGCTAGAAGCCTGCAATTTCATAGTATTTATAGAGTCTCCGGATGCGTCTATTATACTTTGGGCATTGTCTAATAATTTACATATAAGAAGATTCCTATAATATAATATTAATGTTGATACAAACTGGGATATATCCTTGCCTTCCATGACAAGGTGATTTATTAGAATTAGTATATTGCTTATATCTCTGTTACTTATTGAATCAACAAAGGTTGATATAAAGTGTTCATTGGCCATTCCGGTAATTGAGAGGACATCGGAATAAGTTATTTTTTTATTACCTAAGGAAATACACTGGTCTAGAATACTTAAAGCGTCACGTAAAGCCCCCTCTGAAATCCTTGCTATTAATTTTAATGCTTCGTTCTCCACATCAATGCCGTTCGCCCTGGAAATCTTATCAAGCCTTACTGCAATACTTTCAACCGTTATCCTTCTAAAATCGTATCTTTGGCACCTGGATAAAATGGTAGCAGGAAGCTTATGAGGTTCAGTGGTGGCAAGGATAAAAATTACGTGGGAAGGAGGTTCTTCCAATGTTTTCAATAGAGCGTTGAAGGCGCCGGTAGAGAGCATGTGTACTTCATCAATGATGTACACCTTATACTTTGCGCGGGAAGGAGTGTAAATAACTTCATCCCTTATGTCTCTTACATTATCCACACTGTTGTTTGAAGCAGCATCAATCTCCATTACATCAAGAAGACTCCCGGAAAGTATACCCCTGCATATTTCACATTCATTACAAGGATTACCGTTATTCGGATTTAAACAGTTAACTGCCCTGGACAGTATTTGTGCCATTGTAGTTTTTCCGGTACCCCTTGTACCGCAAAAAAGATAAGCGTGAGCTATACGGCCTGTATTTACGCTATACTTCAAAGACTTAACAATATGTTCTTGTTCTACTACATCGTCAAAGACTAAAGGTCTCCACTTCCGGTAAAGTGCTATATATGACATTAAATCCCCCACCCTAATTTTGAAAACATACTACAAAAAAAGACCAAGACGGTCTTTTTTCTGTATGTTTTTTAGTTAATTGGCCATGCACCTGTTTTTGACTTATCCCTCCAAGCGTAACCAAAGTAGTTAGCTCAGTCCAGGCACCCTCACGGCACACGGAAGGGACTGATTACCGCTGCTTTCTTCCGAACCTGACGGGGTTTTCAGGTTTCCGTTGCGTAAGACCCAAACCTCATCGCTACTTGCTAAGGGCAGGCCTTACAGAGAAAAAGCCTGGAACAGGAATTCAATCCTGCTATAGCGGGTTGCAGGTACAGGGCACCGCTACCTCCCCATCTAGCATGGCCAAATGTTAGCTTATTCAAGGACAAAATCGGCTGATAACAGCCATAACTTATTATAAACAAAAAAGAGTAATATTTCAAGATACTTAAGTGTATAAAAACATATTTATGGTGGCAAATTTAAACAAAAAAAGAAGCACTAGATTATAAATTACAAATAATTCCAGTTATACAAGTGCTTCACAAACTAAACTCAAACAAGCCAAAAATCTATATTAAAAGGAGGAACAAAAATGAAAAATTTAGTATTATTGGCTGTGGCAATTATATTATACCACATTTTTCTTGTAGTAATGTTAAATTTGTATAACAAATGTGTAACAAATTTAATAAAACTCAATTGCAAAAGTAAATTCCACCCCTACGATATCCGACAGTGGAAATTACTCTTACAAATTTAAGGGTGGAATTTAACAGTGCAAACTTTAACAGTGCAAACTTTATCAGTGGAAATGTCAGAA
>JABUEW010000139.1 GCA_013314855.1 Bacillota bacterium
CCACATTCAACCGGAACTGCTGTCCAGTATTTCCCGGTATGAATGTCCATTTTATGTCGGAATTGCTGTCCAGTCAAAACCGGAATAACTGTCCAGTTTCTGCCGAAATCAGTGTCAACATTCAACCAGAATGGCTGTCCAGTTTGCTCCGAAATATGCAGTGGAGGAGGGACTATAGTATTTGGAATAAAAGATAAAGTTAAAGGTAGAAATAAGGCAGTATTAGGAGTACCTCCTACTGTTGATACATTATTGATGCAAAAAGTAGTGTATGAAAAAACTGACCCTCATATTACTCCGACATTTGATTGGATTGAGGTACCAGAAGGACATGGAAGAATATTGATGATGAATGTATATCCTGGTATGCCACCTTATACAGAAACAAACGGGAATGCTACAATAAGAATAGGTAAAGAATGCAGACCGCTTACAGGGTCTATGAGAAAAGAACTGTTTGCTAAAACTGGAGTTTCAGACTTCACATCAAATTTAGTAGACGAATACTGGGAAGACTGTTTCTCCCCAGTTGCTATGGAAAGAATAAGAATGATAATAGCTGAAGAACATGCTCCGGATACATTATTAAAAATGTCTAATGAAGACTTGTTAAGGTCGATAGGAGCACTAAAAGACGGGAAACTAACCTTTGGAGGACTTTTGATTGTTGGGAATATACAAGCACTGTCAAAATATATCCCAAATCATAGGTGGGATTTTAGAAGAATGATAAGCAGTACAGATTATACGATAAAGCATGGAGAAAATTCACCGATACCTATAGGTCTATATGAAATAGAGAGATATATGGCTACTGAAAATCCTACAACTACCATTGAGGTTGGTTTCTTACATCCTGAATTTTCTACGTATCCTAAAATAGCATTGAGAGAAGCATTACTTAATGCATTTGTGCATAGGGATTATAGAATTCCAGGAAGTGTTATGCTGAAACATTATAAAGACAAACTAATTATTACAAACCCAGGCAATTTTATTGGAGGTATTACTCCGAGTAATATACTTCATCACCCACCCGTAGCAAGGAACTTGCATCTTGCAGATTTAATGGACAGATTGAGACTTGTAAATAGAAGTAATCTTGGAGTTCCGAGAATCTATAAGTCTTTATTAATAGAAGGAAAAGAGCCTCCGCAATATAATGAAATAGGAGAATGTATCGAATTAACCCTTATTGCATCAACAATAGTTCCAGAGTTCAGAAATTTTATTAAAGAATTAAATTCTAAGGGGATTGAAGTTGATGTAGACCACCTGATTATTTTAAACTATCTTCTTAGACATAGAGAAATAGACACATATAATGCTTCTTATATATGTCAGAGAAGTATAGAACAAGTTAGAGAAATACTTAGTTATATGGAGAATAGTTTAAAACTTATAAAATCAGGAGGTACTGTTAAAAAGAAATACTATTCTTTAACCCGGGAAGTCTATTCAATGCTGGAAAAAGGAGTAGAATACGATAGGGATAAAAGACTTGATAAGGAGTCTATTAAAATGAGAATACTATCTATATTGAAAGAAAGGAATCTTACTAATGCAGAGATAAGGCAAATGACAAGCATGGATAGGCAACAGGTATTAAGGCTTATGCGCGAGTTAGAAGCGGATGGTGTTCAGATTAAAGGCAGTGGTAGAGGAGCATATTATTGTTTATCTAAGGAGGAGTCAAACTAATAAATAAGCATATGTCTCATTATTTTGTCGCAATAATGAAATATTTGAATCATTTAATTGCGACAAAATGTTTATTGATGCATTTTGTACTTAAAATAAACCGACCTGTGCGGTCGTATGCACCATAATTTGCCATGCTTTAAGCCGCATCATTATCTGTTGCCGATATCAGTTTAAATTTAAGCTCCCTATAGGTAATCCAGTTCTCATCTTCTTTGTTCAGGAAAATAGCACTAACATTAGCCAAGCCTGATGAACCTGATTTTGACCAACTCATTCCATATGGAATAGCCGAGGTTGGCTGATTTGATTAGTCATAAGGTATAGCAGAGGGATGTATATTCCTAACTACTATGCTCTTTTGTGATGCCTATTTTTAGCTACCCCGAGTTATTGAGCACTTACCAGCGTACCATACACATCAGGCTAAGCCATAAAATGTAAATAGGACGTAACCGGGAAGTTCTGCCAAGAAACCACTTTCCCCGTAATTAGTATGCGTTCCGCGAAGCATATAGAAGATCTAGTTTCTGAGCCTTAAGGGGCTTGAACTCCTGCTTAATACAGTTGCAAGAATACGAAGGCAGATCAACAGAAATCTGATTATAGACGGCATTTATAAACCGCCTGTGCTTTTTTTTAATTTTATTTGCAGCTTTATTATCGTATCTCCATCATCTTTATAAATAACCATGCTGCCATTTAAAATCATGCTAATTTTATTCATTAATTTTTCAATTAATATCAACTCATTACGAGCAAACCCATTTTCTTCGCTAATACCTATATTCGTCGTTCTGATTTCTACCAAAAAATCTAATTTGATATTATCGGCATCCCTATCAGAAACAACAGTAAGATTTAAATTATTTTTATTGCTCTCACAAAGTGTTTTCCCGAGTGTAAAAGTTAAGATAAAATATAATAGTTTATAGTTACCGACGCATTTGTAATTTACCAAGTTATCAGTATTGAATATTACATTACTTACGGAGTTTAAACTTGTCAGATAACACTTCAATTCCTCCACCAGCTTTTTAAGATCAAAGTTTGTATTTGTAGTTGGTACTGTATCCAAATAACCCATATATAATTGCTTAATTAACCTGGTTTGGTTAACTAGTTCATCACATAACGTACTACTTGGTTTTATTTCATTTATATTGCTTTCAATACTATCCAGGATAAAAGAGCCAATGTTCTTTATATTTTCAAAATCTTCTTTGTTATTAGTTAACTTCTCTTCCATTGATTTCAAAATTTTTTGATAAGATATATTTCTTGCCTCAAGAGTTTTTTTCAATTCAATACTTTCCATCTGCAAATTATAATATTCTACAGCCTGTCTTATGACATGCTTAAACTCCTCTTCCAACTTCCACGGTTTTGTTATAAATTTAAAAACATCAGCCTGATTAATCGTTGCTAATACCTGTGGCAGCTGAGTATAGCCAGATAACACTATTCTGACTGTATTAGGATATTTTTCTTTGATAATTTTTAGTAATGACAGTCCATCCATCCCAGGCATTTTCATATCTGTAACAAGAACACAGATGTCCTGTTCTTCCATAATTTTAAGTGCATCTTTAGCATTCAAGGCAAACTCACATCTATAATCCTCATCTATTAATCCTCGTTTTAAAGCATTAAGAACATTAATTTCGTCATCTACAAATAAAACTGTCCTATTCGCCATATTTTACCATCCTGCTCCCGCTTTAAAATACCTTTGTCTAAATCAACTTATATTCAGTAACTATCTTTTTGCAATCATCACTTGATACACCCAGTAGATCAAATATATTGTTATCGAGGGTTTTGGACATGTCTATACCTAAAATTTTCCATGAAAGAATATCTGCAATATGAACAATAGAAACCAATTCTTTATTTTTAACCCTTCCGTCCAAAGGTAAATGGTGGAACAAAGCAGATTCCACAATCGGTTGCGGCAACCCCCACCAGTTTAGTAAATATCCTCCAATCTCCTGATGAGAAGCGGAAAATGTTTGGATTTCCATGTTTATCAATGATATAGCCCCTTCATTAATGGTTTTATTCAAAATATCAGCGTATTTACCCCTATAATTATACAGTAATACAATGGTTCCCATATCGTGCAACAAACCTGCCGAAGAATATATATCAGGCAGCTTTTCGCAGATTATTTTCTCATATAGTATAGTTACGATTTTATTACACAAACATGCATGTTCCCACAGCAGTTTCTTATTACTCACAAAATTGCCTTTTTCGTTCAGGTCTTCAAACGCTGTCGTTGTCAGAATCAGATTTCTTAAATTGGTTAAACCCAAGTGGCTAATCGCCTGTTTTACTGACCCAGTCCTTAGGCCGTAATAAGTGGAATTTGCAATTTGCAATACTTTCACTGCAATAGCCTGGTCCTCCTCTATAACCATTGCAATTTTATCAATTTCCGCTCCTTTTTCAATAAGTGAACACAACTTATTATATGAACTGGCCAAAGGAGGAAATTCTTCTATATTATTCAATAATGTCAACAGTTTTTTATTATTTATCATTTCCACGGATTCAAAAACCTGCTCAATAACCTCCAATAGATTCTGATTGTCCCATGGTTTAAACAAATAAGATTTTGCCAAATTTTCTCTTAAAGCTTTGAATACAATATTTTCATCAGCATATCCACTTAAAATCAGCCTGAATACTAGGGGGTGTTTTTCCTTTACCTTCTTTAACAATTGATATCCATCCATATTTGGCATCCGCATATCTGTAATTATCACACTGATGTCTTCTTTATCCAAAACCTCTAGAGCCTGTTCCCCGCTCTCAGCAAGGAAGACATTATAATCACTTCCAAGAAACAATCTTTTTATAGCCTTAAGGATTTGTTTTTCATCGTCAACGAATAATATGTTCTTGTTCATCTGGTCCCCCTTAAAAACATGTTTAAAATATATGTCAAAATGTGTACCGCCATTTCTTCCATCTTCATCTTCATCCAGCTTTCCTTGTTTATATAATATTTTATCTTTGATTGCTATTTTGCCTATGTCATGAAGAAGTCTTGGCAACTCTTTCTGAATGCAAGTAAAGTTCCATACCCCTCACTTGTTTACTGGAAGTTTAATTTTAAACATTGTTCCTTTTCCAACCTCACTTACGGCTGTTAATTCCCCTTTGTGCTTATTTACTATTATATCATAAGATACACTCAACCCTAAACCGATACCCTCTCCTATTTTCTTAGTGGTAAAAAAAGGATCAAATATTTTTCCGACAATCTTTGAGTCAATACCCGGACCATCATCAGCAATTTCAATTACTATATATTCGTCTTTTAAATATGTTTTAACAGTTATTCGCCCTCTCTCACAGCGTTTTTGACTCTTTATAGCCTGGACCGCATTAACGATAATATTCATTATTGCCTGCCCAATCTGATCTCTATTACAAAATATCAAGGGCAACTCACAAAGGTTTTCTTCAATATCTGCAACATACTTTGACTCATACTTTACTAACAACAATACTTCCTCAATAATTTCATTTATATCGTAATAGTAAAAAACTTCCTCAAATTCGGTCCTTGCAAACTTTCTTAAACTTTGAATTATTGTAGTTACTCTGCTTGCTCCTTCTCTAGAATCCTTGATGAGTTCCTCAATGTCATCATATATAAAACCAAAATGTAATGTATCCTCAAGCAGGCTGATTTCCCTTATCTTCTCAAAAATTTTCAAGTAATCAGTTTTCCTGGTTTTTATTTCCTGTATTAGTTTCCGATACTCACCAATAATAGTTTTAAACTTACCAATATACTGATTCAGCGTCTCTAAATTACTTGAAACAACCCCCATAGGATTGTTTATTTCATGAGCAATGCCGGCCGCAAGTTCACCTATGGCTGCAAGCTTTTCCTTATTTACAAGTTGGAATTGTGTCTCCTCTAGTTTTCTAATCGTTTCCAATAATTCCTGATTCTTTGTATGTAAAGAATTCATCACTTTTTTTAAGGCTATATCATTGGTTCTTGCTCTTATGGCGGCATTGATTCTTGCAATAAACTCTACCGGTTCTATTGGCTTGCAAATAAAGTCATTTGCACCGCACTCAAAACACTCTTTTAAAGTATCTTTATCGTTTAGTGAAGTAAACATAATTATCTGGATATCGTCAAAAACCTTATTTTTCCGTATCTCTCTAAGAGTGTCAAGCCCTGTTAAGCCCGGCATAACGATATCCAATAATATGATATCTATAACATCTTTTTGTAATGTATCTAGGGTTTTTAAACCTGAATCACATAAAATAATGTCACACTTGACATTCCCCTCAATTAAAGTATTCTTAGCGACCTGCAAGTACACTGCACTATCATCTGCAATTAATATTTTCATACTCAAATCTCAACTCCGGGAAGTTATTCCAAATTCTTATTTATATTATAATATGAACGGCGCTAACTCTCAACAATAAATTTGCTTTTTCTACATTTATTGTAATATAATTACTGTAACTTTATGCCTTTTTTTGTGTTGTACTTCAAAAAACAACCCCATTTTAAGCTTTATATTTTTCGCTTTCCAATAATAATTCTCTCTTTATAGGAAGTTTTACAGTAAAGGTGGTACCGATAGCTAGCTTGCTTTTAACAAGAACTTTACGCCCACGAAATCTATTAAACTCCTATCAACTTTTATGTTGTTCAATAGGTAGCTTAACAATAAATTTGGTCCCTCTCCCTGGTTCGCTGATAACTGAAATATCACCTTTATGTTTTTTTACAATAATATCATATGAGAGGCTTAGGCCAAGACCTGTTCCTTCTCCAACAGGTTTGGTAGTATAAAAAGGTTCAAAAATCTTGCCAAGGTCTTCTTTCTTAATACCTATTCCATTATCTGAAACTTCAAAATACACGCTCTCTTTATTATGATATGTTTTAATTTTAATGACCCCTTCATCACTACTTATTTTAGTTCTAATCGCATACTCAGCATTGAGTATCAAATTCAGGATAACCTGGTTTATTTCTCCTCCTGATGCCATTATTAAAGGGATTTCACCATAATCCTCATAGATGCGTGCAGTGTATTTTATTTTGTTCCTTACTATTTGCAGTGTAGTCCTTATTCCCATATTGAGGTCATATTCCGAAAAATCACTCAACTGGTCAACATGTGAGAATACTCTTAACGCGTTCACTATATTTTTAACACGGTCAAGTCCTTCTCCTGAATCCTTTAATAATTCGAACAAATCGTCAATTAAAAAATCTATTTTATTTTTTGCGATATATTCATTTATATATCCAGTCTTTCTTTTTATATCTTCTGTTGTAGAACTCATATGATTATCTATAAAATCTTTATACATGAGTAATAGCTCTTTAAATTTAGTTACATATTTCTTTAAAGTTTCAAAATTACTCATAACATATCCGAGAGGATTGTTTATTTCATGGGCAACTCCTGCAGCCAGCTGTCCAATACTAGCCATTTTTTCTTTTTGTATCAGCTGTGATTGAGCGTTATTAAGTTTTATTATAGTTTCTTGCAGTTCTGTATTTTTTTCTTCCAACTTTTTTGCAATAAGTTTTTTCTCCGTAATGTCCTCTTTAATTGCAATAAAATATTTAATGGAATTATTTTCATCTTTTAATGAAGATACAGAAACAGATTCCCAGTATAGCTCACCATTTTTTTTCTTGTTATTGAATTCCCCATACCATTCTTTACCTGATATTATGGTATCCCAGAATCTTTTATAAAATTCTGCAGAGTGCTTTCCAGACTTCAGAATGTTCGGTTTTTTCCCGACTACTTCTTTGAAAGTATATCCGGTTAATTGAGTAAATTTGGGGTTAACATATTCAATATACCCGTTTATATCCGTAATCATGACAGTAACAGGGCTATGTTCGATAGCACTTAATAATTTGTTTATTTCTTCATCTGCTTTTTTACGCTTAATAATTTCTTCAGACACGATCTGCCTGTATTGTTCAAGCAAGTTCTCCATATTTTTATAAAGAATATTGTTTTCCAGAGCTACTGCAGCCTGTCCAGCCAAAGAATAAATTATCATTTCATCCTTTGAACTAAAGGGAACAACCTTTCCGGAAACTTTTTTATTAATAAGCTGGATAACACCTAAAATCCGGTCCTGGTGATCCTTCATAGGCACAGTAAGGATGGATTCAGTCTTGTATCCCAGCATTTTATCAAATCTGTCATTAAACTGGTAACCTGCATCTTTCGGAATGTTATAAGCATTATCTATACGCAGTGGTTGTCCGGTCCTGACAGCATAACCGAAAATGCTGTTTTCGGAAATTTCGGTTATTGTAGATTCCAGATTTAACTTTATACTGTTATTTTTAGCTATTTCAAATTTCAAAAGCTTATTTTTATCATTCTTTTCATAAGTTGACCACTCATTAGTTTGACTATCTATTACAATATATATGGTACCTGCGTCTGATAAAGTTAGTTCCATACATGAATTAATAATCAATTCCAACAGTTTTTTTATGTCTTTTTCCGCTGAAAGCTTTTTGCCTATATCATAAAAACTTTTAATCAAATTCAATTTTATTACACCCCATTTAATAACTCCTGATAAAATTTATATTTATTTAGTAATTTTACTATAGATGTTTATATTTGTATAAAAAAGTATACATAACATTTTGTCCGGAAGCATCAGGTAATTTTTAGTAAATAATAGCCAATTGCCGGAACTGCCAAATCCATTAAAAGCCTTACGTAAAAATATTTCAAATCAAGCCACTTATACCATATCTTATTGTAATATAAAATATTAAAAGCAACAAAAACAGGGATAGCCAGCAGCAGCAAGCTTGAAATATTGAATGAAAAAAATATTATAAAAAAAATTAAAGCCCTTGTTATACTTCCAATTATCTTCTCATTTTTAAAAAAGAATTTACTGCTGCAAGCAGGAAAAATAAACCTCAGAATATACTGGTTCAATACACTTGCAAAGGAAACTACTAGTAACAATATAACAAAAAATTTTAAGGTTTTATCATCAAAAAACAATATGCCTGCATTTCCGTTACTGAATCTGGATATTAAATAAATAAAGAATATATGTACCAGTTGATCACCAATGAAATAAATAAATGCATGCACAGAATTTTTAACCGGCAGCTTTGATTTAAACTGATCAATAAAAAAATGCGCTATTCCATTTAGCAATACAAACGTTATTATAATTAAACCAAAAGGAAATGAAAAAATCAGCATAGATGCAGTTACAACAGCTGAATGCAGCAAATTCCATTTCCGGATTTTTGTTTTATTCTCCGCTATTTTATCAGTCTGAAAAGTAAAATCCCCCAGCAGATGACCCAGTAAAAGAGAATAAAAACACATAATTAAACCCCATGTCTATTTTTAAATCTAATGCAAAATGTCCCCTATTTAAAACCCTCTTAATGTTGTCAAAGAGGGTTTTAAATACGGTCTAGCAGTCAACTTACCAACGATGACGTGAAAAATGCTCCGCCTTTATCTGCTGTTTTTTAAAACTTACCTGAATATTTTCTCCCTTTGCTTTGTCATACAATAGTCCGTCATAAGCATCAATCCTTATATGTACCTTTTTAAAGAATTCTGGCGTGTCTGGAGAAAACTCGATATACCCCGCACCATTTTCAGCGTAATTTTCAGCATAAACCTGGACTTCGAAGGTTGCCGGAAGCATGGCAGCATCTATAAAATCCTTTTTGAACTCAACATTGACAAAGCCTATTTGATATCTGCCGCCATCTGCAGTAACTGTTATCGTATCTTTATATATTACAGGTTCATCAGATGCTGATACAGTCATACCTGGAATTAAAAGTGTAAGTATTAAAAATAGTAACAACAGCCTTTTTTTCATTTAATTCACCTCCTCCCACTAGTAGATTGCTGTATTTAGCTTGAAACAAATAAAGCAACTACAAATTGCCTGTAGTTGCCTTAGACTCCAATAACCTTTATAAAATTATAAATTTAAATCCTACGTAACTAAACCTATTCTAATTCTACGTTTCGGCAACCTGGCAATCATAGGATAAATCTTCCCTTAGACCCATGGCTTTGCGTCTTTACCTTTCGGTAAATTTGCCCTTATCGACATTTGCAATATTCACTTTTAATTTGTTATAGTTCTAATATAATTATAAACAAAGAATTCAATACTGTCAATGTTTAGGCCCATTTTTTCAGGACCTATTCATAAAAACTCAAACTTTTTACCCTAAATCATTCATAGTACCCAGATTATTCCATATGACGTTTATCAGTTTTAAAAAATAAAACTTTCATTGTCACAAATGAAGACATGCCTGTA
>JABUEW010000140.1 GCA_013314855.1 Bacillota bacterium
TCAACTTGAATGTCCTTTCTTTGTTCCATTCATAACCCTCCTCGTCAAGTATCCACTTCTTGACATCCTTGGCGCTTTTCTTTGTACTTTTAGAAAGGATGTACCCGTTCCCCTCATCCAGTATATGGCCGATATTAGGGCCACTGTTCAACCCCCCGTCCGCAACGATGATCACCCTCCCGAACTTCATCTTGTCGATACTTTTAGAAAATTTTGGCATAAAATTTAAAAGAGATGATTTTTTAAGAGATATAGAAAAGTTTTATTCTGCCCATGAAATTTCAGAGCACTGGTTTAATAACTTTAGAGTAACGGCAAAAGGCAGGGATGAAGATTTTCCTTGGTTCGCTGCATGGATTTTATGGGAGAGGATGGCACCAAAACACATATTGTCAATGGAGCAAATGAGTGATTTGATTGATGAGGGTTTTGAATATTTGTCAGAAAATGATTATAAAACAGCCTGTGATATTTGGTTAAAAGTATGGGAAGCACTAAAATATAGAATTAAACCGGAATACAAAAGTTTGGATTTTCTGGACAGGCAGTATATGGGTAGTTTTTTTGTAAGCAATTTTTGCCAGGACCTTGAGAATGAGCTCCATAATGCGGGCTTGGAAGATAAAACGTATTTCGAAAAAAGAATTAATTATTGCAGGGAATTTTTAGAATATTTTCCCGATGAAGATGATAAAGGATTCATAACATGAGACGCAGTATGGCAGAATCATACTCTTACCTGGGTGATTATGAAAAATCAGAACAGGAGTATGAAAAGTTAGTGCGAGACTATCCAGATAATCCTTGGGGATATATTGGATGGGGTGATATGTATTTTTGGGTTAAGAAAAACGATTATTCCAAAGCAAAGGAATTATATAAAAAAGCGTTGACAATTGCAAAAGATAAAACAGATATAGCTGCTTTGCAGGAAAGACTGGAAGATTTGGAAGAAGAAATGAGAACCTAATATATTGATAGTGAAGTAACTATGTGATAAAAGTTAAAATTTTGTGAGAGAAGCTAGGCAAGTTATCACAGATGCAATATCAATGATGTGTATTATCAATCATATTGTTGGAAGAGATATTCTTTTGCAAATATTAAAAAAATTAAGCAAGTTCTCATTTAATGCAATCAAAGGCGGAAGCTGGAAAAGTAAAACCAGCCGGTAAGTGGATGGCCGCAGTCCTATATGCTTTTCAGAAAGTCGCCGGGCAGCACTGTCCTGACTGGCGAGCCGCCGAAGTCCTTAATATTCCGGGTGATGATGCATTCCATTTTCCTGCGTTTGGCGCATGCGGCGAGCAAAGCGTCTTCATAATCCGCCATGGGCAGCTCCAGCGCTTTTTCGCAGTCAGGGCCAGTAACGTCAAGAATGTTGAAAACCTTTATAATCTTAAAGATTTCCTGCTTGCATCGCTCCTTGTCACGCAGGTGTTTGTGAAGAAGGTAATAGATATCCGTAATGGAGCTTGTGGTAATATGCGCGTTGATTTTTTCCTCGGCGGCCATAATGAACAGTTTTTGCGCGGCTTCAGCGAAAGGTGAACGAGAAAGCATGGCATCCAGCACAACATTGGTATCAATCAATACGTTCATGGCGGCTTAAACGCTCCTCTCTTGCCTGCTCCAAGGAAGCATCGGCGGGCAGTATGCCGAACAGGGATTTTACCATTTCGATTTTGTCCTGCTTGGTGTTTGTAAGCTTGGCAATTCTTTTGCCATTTTTGGTGATATATATGTCCTCTTTGGACGTAAGAGCGAGATACTTCCCGATGTTGTTCTTAAATTCGGTTGCTGTTATTTGCATGGCTGAAACCTCCTTGCACAAAAAATATTATTTCATTTCCCGATATTATTATATGCGAATGGCACCAAAATGTCAACTAAAATTGCACAATATAATTTTTGAAATCGTGCGGTAGGGCGTCAAAATCTCCGGTGGATATGTTTCGTGCAAAGGGCAGGGGGCACGCGCGAAAAAAATGCGGTTCAAACAGGAATGGCCTCCCTGAGTATCGGCCTGTTGGATGCGTCCCTCACAAGCGCCTCATCGGATACGTCAACTTTGGCCTGAAGATTGGCATTAAAGGCAAAAGGAGTCAGCAGATTGGAAGACGATATTGGGTAGGGGGAGATTTTGATGGGAAACGATATTAAGTTGCTATCAATTAATAAAATAATAAAAGAAAAAATTCATATGGATTTTTGGATACATCAGAGACATTACATATACTTCTTGCAACAGATCACCTAATGCAGAGTTGGAAGGTTGCTATAATAAGGCTCCTTACGAACAGATAATACAAGATGAGTTTGGGGTTCATCTATTGCAAGATATAAAAGTTATGAGCCATTCATTGTGACTAATAACTGGATGAGAGGAAAAGATACTATTGAATTTCTAGGACTATGGGAACAATTACATAATCCGGATTTTAAACCTATCGAATTCGATATGTTTAGAAAAGAAGCAGGATATAATGCTTTTACACTGTCCCCGCAGAAATGGATAGAAAAGACGAATGCAATTGGTATTGTTTCGAAATCAAGCCGCTATGGTGGAACTTTTGCTCACTCTGATATTGCTTTTGAATTTGCGTCCTGGATATCAGCAGAATTTAAGCTTTATATTATTAAGGATTATAAAAGATTAAAAAGTGATGAAAGCAGCAGACTTTCTTTAAGTTGGAATTTGAATAGAGAAATTTCCAAACTTAACTATAGAATTCATACCGATGCTATAAAGGAAAACTTGTTTCCGACAGAACTAACACCAATTCAGATTTCCATCACTTATGCCGGTGAAGCAAACATACTGAATGTTGCTCTATTTGGTATCACAGCCAAACAGTGGAGAGAAAAAATCCTGATAAATACGGAAATATCAGGGACTATGCGACATTAAATCAATTACTGGTTTTGGCTAACATGGAGAGTTATAATGCCATTTTAATCGAACAAGGCAAACCGCAAGCAGAAAGGATTAAATTGTTGAATCAATTAGCTATACGTCAGTTGAAAGCAATTCAAGAGATTGATACGGATACATTAAAGGAATTGGAAGGCAAATAGGAGTTTTAGCTTAATTAGTCTGAAAGAAGGTGATGTGATGATATATTATACCGCTGACCAACATTATAGACATTCAAACATAATTCACCCTTATAATCATCATTTTAAAGATATTGCATATGGATAAAAATTTTAGTAAGATATTAGTAAGATAATAGAAGGGATGTAACGGAGGTAATACTCATGATAGAGTTTTCCGGAAGAAAATCGATAGGGTTTTGGTCAATTCCAAACTCACAATATGATGTGGTCAGAGAAAAGTAAACAGATAGAACCGATATTGGGATATTTTGTTGATGCCCATGATAAGACATTTGATAATCCAATGTCGTTTATAAAAATAACTCAAGCATTAGAAGCATTTTCTCGCCGAATGCGGAATAATGAAGACCTTCCTACTGAGCTTCATGAAGAAAGGGTTAGGAAAATACTTGATAGTATAACCGATCAGGGGTATAAAAGTTGGCTTTCCACGCTAATGCAGTATTCTAATGAGCCCGGATTAAGAAAAAGGTTGGTAGAGTTGTTTAAAGAAACAAATTATGTATTTAATATTTCCAATAACAATATGAAAAATATTATAAATAAAATTGTAAATGCAAGAAACCATTTCATCCATTTTGACAGTGAAAAGGAACATGAGATTATGAGTATAAATGAATTATTCTATGTTTCAATATATATGAAATTTGTTCTTAGGGCTTTAATCATGAAAGAACTGGGAATTAACCATGAACTGATAGCTGAAAGATTAAATGAAGATTCAGAATTGAGAACAACAATGGAAGGCTTGGAGTTGGAAGAGCCTGCCAAGCTATTTGATGTAAGAGTAGTACCAAATCTGAATAAATTAACAGATAGGTGATGGTGAAAGGCAACTTTCACTAAGCAATTATCCTATGCTGTCATGGGAAGGTTCAGCACGAGGCACTTTGCATGTACATGCACATATACATAATAAAAGGAAAGGTTTAGTATTTGAAACATTAAAGAGAATGGATAATGCATTAAATGCAGGTGTAGAGATAAACGAATACAAACCGGTTATAATAAATGAGTTTATATTAAATAATTGCAGATTTAAGAGCACATATTAATAAAATCTAACATGCTGGTTTATTTATGAAAAAGGGGAATTGAAAAGGAAATGCTAAGACGAAAAAGAGAATAATATCAAATATCCAGTTGAGAAATTTAAAATACATAACAATTGGAAGAACGATTTAACAATAAAAATTCTGCTCTAAATTGAAAAACTAATGTGCCAAAAATATTTAAAGGTACTAAACTTAAAGAAGTGAAAAAGGAAGTGAAAAAAGACATGTGTCAATCATGGAATGATATTACTGATGAAGATTTAAAGCGCTTATATTATGACAAAAACCTAAGTGATCGTGAAATTGCAGATTTATTTGGAGTAACCAAAAGTAAAGTCGCTTACAAAAGAAACAAATTAGGAATAACTTTAAAAAACAAAACATATCAAGAATTTGTTGAACAGAATCGTGAATTATTTGAAGAATTGAATTTAAAATCAAGGGAGAGATTACTGAAAAGGGAAAATATTGATGCAATATCAAAAGCGATTACACACTTTGCTTTTAGAAATGGACCAGTTGAAGATATGCACGCCAACAACCAACTTTCAGAAGACGATATGAAAACGTTAAATAAGTATATGGTAAATCGGATAGCTGGACTACTTACCGCTATTGCTGACAATAACTGGTTACAATTAGAGCTTTTGTTATCTTATTATAGGCTTTTTGGAACCGATTGGGATGAGGCCGAGCCGGATATGGAAGAAATCAATTCTGCTATTATATTTGCACTTGGTGGTAGAGGTTTATAAATCAGGCTTGATACACAAGCTGAAAAATACGTGTTTTTGAGGTGATTTTATGCAAATAAAAAGTAACGATAAAATGTTTGGTTTACCAATCATGAAACTCAGGGGATTCTTTAAAAGGTACACAAATAACTGGGATATTGAAAATGTAATGTATTTTTTTGATTTAGAACGAGAAAAAGCGGACGCATTAATGATTGAGCTTGAAAGAGAGGGTTATATTGAAAAAGAAAGCAAATTTCGTGATAAACAGCTATGGAGAAATAGTATTAAAGGAAATGCATTGGCATTGGCTTCTGCTGCAAGACCTATACTTAGAACTACTGCCGAGAGAAAAATAAATGAATTTCTGGTAAGAGTTAACGAAGTAAATAAAAATGAGTATTATTTATATAAAATTAAAAAAGTTGTTCTATTTGGTAGTTAGATATAGAAGGATATTCGAAAGCTATTTTTGAACAAATAAACTGATATTTCAGTATTCTATCGTGATGAGATTTTGTGGGATGAAAAACAGAGAAAAATATGCCGCACAAATATTTTTGATGGCAAATGTAAGTGGTTGCTTTCAGATTTACAAACCACCTCTATTGTAGTATAGTAAGCATGTAATATTGCCGGGTTTTGGGAATACTGGAGACATGCTTTGCCTGAAGGCAATAATCAAATTTTTGCATCTGAATATAAGTTCAATATGCCAACGGAGGAAGAACTGAAACATGAGCTTGAAAAAGAGCAGGAATAGTTGAAGACCGACACGAGAAAGGCAGGAGGTAAAATGAATTACAAAATATTTATACAGAAATCAGATGAAATATTGGACAGTATGAGCATGGAGGAGTTAAGAAGATGTCTGCATAATATTGCAAGAAAGACACCTGAAAGCAAGAGAGAGTCATTTCTCCAGCTACTTGAAGATTACTGCGATCAAGATGGTCGAGAAGATAGTAAGAAGAAGTTTCAGTATAAAAGATTAATACCTGATGAGAAAGTAAAAGAAGAGTTAAGGGATATAAAGAGAATTTTTGCTAAAATAAAAAATGGGGAATTATGTTTATCAGCCCAAGGATATGAAGATTATTCCAATGGATATTGGTCAAGTGATTGGATATGGGAATATGAGGACAATGAGGGTATAGGCAGGATAATCGAGGATGCAGTTTTGTTTGCACATGACTGTATGAATGATTGCAGATATGAAGAAGCAGTAACAATTTTTAAATTGGTTATGGATACCCAAGTATTTGCTAAAGATAAATACGGTGGAGATTCTTTTGAATTAAGCCTTGAAGAAATGGTGGATGAAAAATTGGTTGGAATAAACTTAAGGGTACTTGCACTAGACGTACTGTATTCGGAGTATCAATTACAAACGGCTGCTCAACGTGCAATTGTTTTATATTCATATTTCACATACCCTTATTTTAAGGAGATTCGTATTGAAGACATATTCTCTTGGGATGGAGTGGTAATTTTATAGGTCATGGAATAGATTTGATGCTGTTGTATTTATATGCGGATCATAATCTGAGAAAAGCCTGTAAAAAGATAGCAGCCCGGGTTTCAAACAGGATGGGATTTAATGAGAGCAAAAACCTTGTTTTCATGAAAGAAAATTCTGTATTTGAAACTGAAGTGATCGTGCAAAAAGGCGAAGAAATATTTTGGAATATCTTTTGTTTATGGAAAGTAAATCATGCAATAACGGCGGAAGATACAAAATCATATGTTGACTGGCTGGAATCCATAATAGATAAAAGAATAGGTGGAATTGTAGAAGGAAAATACAGGCATAAATACAATGATGTTGCTTTATTGGCAGCTGCTTTAGGGGAAGTAAAAGAGTCGCTGGACAAAAAAATGGCAAAAGATATTATTATAGACAGGTATTTAAAAAGATACTCACGGTACTCAGCCTTTCGAGGAGCATTGAAGGAATACGTTGATTAAAGATTTTATTAAAAATGCTTCAGTAACGATAGTTTTGCCGGAAGTATATCCTGACGCCAAGGCCTAAACAACTCCTGGCTCAAGTATGCCAAATGTTGCGTTATTGCAATTTATTTTATCAGATATGAATTTGTGAATTGATTTTTTGGTGCGGAGCAATAAGAGGGAATTTCCGGTTATATACCCGGCGAGGCTCATCGATGTTTTGGTCGCAAACCATACCGTGGTTGGGGTGTGTAACGGCTTTGACGTAGGCCTGATAAGGCGTTCCATATTTTGCTATTGACATGTTGGGTCGAACGCGATAGACTCTAATTAGGTCTATCAAAATAAACCCCGAGAGGCAATTATATGGAAAAATATAAGCTGTTTGATGCGGAGTATAAATTTGTAAGTATAATCTGGGACAATGAACCGATAAATTCAACCGGGCTTGTGAAGCTATGCGCGGATAAACTCGGCTGGAAAAAGTCCACTACATACACCGTATTAAAGAAACTTTGCGAGCGCGGCATCCTGCAAAACAGGGATGCGACCGTTACTTCATTGGTTAAGCGCGAAGATGTGCAGAGATATGAAAGCAAGGCTGTCTTGGAAAAAACATTTGACGGGTCGCTGCCGAAATTTCTGACTGCCTTCCTAAGTGGCCGCAAGCTTTCCGAACAGGAGGCCGAGGAACTGAAGCGGATTATAGAGGAGGCTGTGAAATGAGCTTGCTGCAAGATCTATTTATATATATTGTGAACATGAGTATCACTGCATCATATGTGGCTATTGGCGTTATTTTTATCCGCCTGTTGCTAAAAAAAGCGCCTAAGATTTTTTCCTATATTCTTTGGGTCCCTGTGCTTTTCCGTCTTGTATGCCCATTTTCTTTTAATTCGGTTTTTAGCTTTTTCAATCTAATAAACCTGGATGCGAAGCAAAAAAGCGGAATATTTGAATTTATACCGCAGAATATAGGGTTGATGCGGACGCCTGTGATCCAGTCCGGTGTTGGCAGCATCGACAGAGCGGTGAATGCTTCCCTGCCTCCGGCTACTCCGGCGGCAAGCGTGAACTTCATGCAGATATGGGTTACTGTTTTTAGTCTTATTTGGATTTTTGGCGTTATTATGCTGCTGATTTACAGCATCATTTCTTATGCAAAAATCAAAAGAAAGCTTCAGACTGCGACTCGCATGGAGGTCAATGTCTTTGAGACCGATGCCATCGGCACAGCCTTCGTATGCGGCTTTATCCGTCCGAAAATCTATGTGCCTGTAAATATTGGGGATGCCAACCTGTCCTACATATTGGAACACGAGCGCGCACACATCCGCAGGAAGGATTATCTGACAAAGCCGTTTGCTTTTCTTGCGCTCATTCTTCACTGGTTCAATCCACTTATGTGGATGTGTTTTGCGCTCATGAGCCGTGACATGGAGATGTCCTGCGATGAGAGCGTGATGCACAGGCTGGGCGACAGCGCAAAGAGCGGCTACTCAGGTTCGCTCCTATCGCTGTCGGTAAAAAGAAAAGGGCTTTTGGCTGTGAATCCCCTGGCTTTCGGTGAGAGCCATGTAAAAGTTCGGATTAAAAATGTACTCAATTACAAGAAACCTGCATTTTGGGTCGCAATGACTATGGTCATGGCTATTTGCCTGGCGGTGATTGCTTTTGTGGCAAATCCTTCTAAAGAAGGAACAATTTCAGGGGAAGGCAAAAGAAGACTTGAGGATGTTGTCGACGAATACTACCTGGAGGCCGATCCGGCCAACAAGGGAACTCTCAGAATTTATAATATAAAAAAATATGGCAGTGGCTACCTGGTATTAACTGAAAAATATAGAGGAGAAGGTGAGAGTTTTTCTGTTTTGTTTTTAGTAAATCACGATTTTAGTATAGTGGCTAAAGCCCAGGGAAACTTGCCCATAAGTCCCTGCTTCTCGGCCAATGTGGTAAAGGATCAGGACAAAAGCATTGTTTATGGGAATTTCAAGAGCAAGAAATGGGAGCCGAAAACCGATACTTTGGTAAACGTTCAAATTGACAGCATCAAAATAATCTTTGAGGATGGAACCATAATTAAAGAAGAGGTTTCCATGGATAAGGGATATATAATTGTTGCTGATACTATAGCAAAGATAAAAAATATTGAAGTTTATAACAACATAGGAGAACTGCAAAGCGACCTGAATGACAGCTTTTGTTCCGAATATGGTTTTATAAAAGTGGAAAATGAAACAGTATCCCGGCAAGAAGAGGAAAATGATTCAAACACAATTCCCATGCCTGGCGCAATGACGGATGAAGAGCAAAAGGCCCTTCAAGTAGTAAAAGAGTATTTTGGCGCTTTTGTGGAAGCTGATTATGATAAAATGCGCACCCTTGCGACAGAAAACCATAACCGTAATCTTGTTCATGACGGCGACGTGTGGGGTATGAAATGGGCCAAAGCAAAACAAATAGAATTAATAAGAGAGCCCCGTTTTCTAGGGATTGAAGACTCGGAATCAGTTTTAGTATTTTACGTATCAGTTGACATGGAAACTGTAAAGAGATCTGCCCAATATCCGGCAACCCAAAACAGTTTCTATGTTGTGCTTATTAAAGGTGATGATGGTAATTGGCGTGTGGATAGATATGCAACCGGATAAAAAAGAACGATTTTAGTATTCATTTGCCGTGTATTATATGATCAGCGGCACTGAAAATTGTAATGATACCAGAAATTAAGACAGACAAAACAATGCCTGTGGATGTGATAGTCAGCAAAAAAAATAAGTTTAATCAACCAAATCTACCCGAGTTTAACAGTTCTATGAATACTAAATTCCTTGTAAGCAAGTAGCAACAAGGAATTTGAGTATTAAACCATAGTATAAAATTGTAGTCACATAACTGTTACCATTTGCTTATGCCGCTTCATGGTTGTTTTGGCGCACTGCGCCGTCAAGGGTTCTCCTCGCCGCATAACATGGGCTAAAACTTCAAACTGTAACAGCGTCCAATGACAGATGTGTTTTTGTGTTCACAATCTCGCCAGTGTCTTCATCCACTTCCATCTTCTTCAGGAATTTTTCAATCTTCTTTGGCTTGTCCTTTAATTTATCGGGGTTTTTGACAACGGATTCAAGATATTCAATAAACTTTCGATTC